>JAJPIN010000061.1 GCA_021324715.1 Nitrososphaeria archaeon | reverse complement strand
TCAATTGCGTCCCATCTCTTACTAATGAATATTCCATTACCAACTATGGCTTCAAAACAATAAGTCCACAACGAAATCAGGAACATGTCTAGTCAGTTTGAGCAGGGTCAATGATCACTTTCAACTTTTTTTATTTATAATATAGTGTAACGTTACCACAATTCCGACATATCTTCAGCAAGAATCTGAAATATGAACTAATTACTTAACCCATTCATTGCATTTGCTTCCTTTACTTCTGCTTAAAGGCGCTCCATCCAGGGAATAGTTATAAAAGATTAAAAAAACTCGCATATTATACTAGGGAAGAAAAAAAACTAAAAGAGGAAATATAGTGAATATATTATTATAAGATAGATAGAAAACCGGTGGGAGTGGACTCGAATGCAGACAGAGTTCCCACCGGTTGCATGATTGTGTTAAAAGAGTTGGCAAATATTATTGAACCACCTATAAGAACTTGACTTACCTAAGTTACTGGTAACGTAGATCACCTAATAAATATTAAAAACAATAAACCAGTCACATGACTAATAAGACATTGACACTAGTGTTAGCACTAGCAATTTGCGAAATGATGAGCGGTCTATTAGCAATGCATTCGACAGCAGTATTTGCTATGGGCAATGCTACACAAGCAGGAAATCAATCTGGCAACCAAAACCAGTCCTCAGCAGCAAAAACATCAACCCCTCCTACGACATCTGGTCCTACAGTAATTATTTCGCCCGGATCGTCTTCTCCAAGCAATGCCAAATTCTTTGACCCTCCAAAATTAACAGTATCAAAGGGCACAACAGTAACTTGGAAAAATGGTGATTCGACAATTCACACGGTAATATCAGGAAGTGCTCAAGGGGGAGAATCTGGTACAATATTTAAATCAGGTTATATAACAGGAGGAAAAACATTTCAGCACACATTTAGTGACGCAGGAACATTTGACTACTATTGCACTCTTCATCCTTATATGAAGGGTCAAGTAGTAGTAAACTAAGTCTCCTTTTTTCTTTTTTTTATATTAAAAGTAAAATTTTATAATTATTGGCAATTTATATACAAAGTCTGTTAAAAAGAGTGAGTACAGAATTATTAGAAACTAGCGGGACATAGAATCTTGGCACTCTATCCCACCAGCGGAGTTGACGGAGTTGATGATAAATCATGCTCAAAAAAGTATAAAACTATTTTAGGAGATTTTTCTATCGATTAAAATCAGTTCTATTTGCACGCATTTGCAGTTATTTGTAGTAAGATAAGTTCAAGAATAACATAAGGTTTAAAAAAGACAGTATAGCAACTGATGGAAACGCGGTTGAATGATGAACAAGAAACAACCGAGCCACCAGTTGCCTGTGTTTAGGGATGTAGAATTAGTGGGTTCTTATATATAAGCACCATGAATAGTGTAAAAAATGCATTCTATTTCATCTTTTGAGGAAATTTTACGCTTAATTGCTTGTAATGTTCAAAGATAATAGACATAAGGATTACATGAATTAGAACAGGTCTGCAAGTCATAGTGCCCGCAACATTATAGAACCGCGGAATAGATAACATATCATCAAATTTTTTTCTGTCTTGCTTGTCTAACAATTTTCTAAATGGTCTCCATTTCCTTATTTCCATTTCTGACGCGATTCGATAAGATGGAATTGTTCGACCCATAACTATTATCTTGAATTATTCAATATAAGATCAAAATTACCTAGACGGGAGGGGGAACAGTCACTTTATGCAAGTGTTGATGTACTCGTTTAAGTCATGCCTTGTATTGCTACTGCAATCATCAAAAGAATAGAGCCTAAACAAATGTAAGGTAATAACCCTTTGAGTTTCATTTGGTATTCTCCTGTCTCTCCAGTCTCCTCACTCTGCGATCGAGATCTCTAAGATGACATCCAAAGCATTTGAACTCGTCTGTTTCGGTGTTGAGATTGTATAGTTCTTTTACTTCCGAACTGCATATAGGACATTTCATTTCTTATTTTTCTCCAGTTGCACATATTGTTGCATTATTCATTTAAGTCATACCTTGTATTGCTACTGTAATCATTAACAAAATAGAACCCAGGCAGAACAATAACGTGGAAAGTATGTAAAGTTTAAAAGTTAAGAATGCAATTAATTAATAAATCGTTACCATTTTTTCATTTAACTATATATAGCCACACATTAATTATGATTAAACTAAATTATATAGACAATCGAAATGAGACATCAAATAACATCAATTACCTTTCTCTTCTTGATATTTTATGTTCTGATAATCAATTCTGCGTCCGGTATCGATCAATTGTGGTCAATCTATCCAGAGAAAGAAGGTAAATTTGAGCTGAAATATCCGAGTTCTTGGATTACAGGCGACACTTTTAATGAGAGCAATGAAGATGGATTGAAATTCTACACTGATATACAGAATAAGTACCAAACAAACGAGATTATGCAAGTAGGAATAGGACATAGGGATGCAGAATTAGTTGCACCGGGAATGAATCTTAATACAACTCTGAGGCTTGATTCTGTCTTATTTATAAAAAAGTTTAAAGATGAATTACAAAATTTTTCAGTTTTGGGCGAACCGAATTTCAATAAATATAATATAAATGGTCATCCATCATTATACTTCGAGTTTTCTTATGTAAAATCCCTAGTTCCCAAAAAGGGATTTTTTATTGCTTCAGATATTAATAATTCTATTTTTTATATACTTTTTGAGCCGGATCAGAACGACATCATTAAAACGTTACCAATTGCGAATGAAATAATCTCTTCTGTGAAGTTACATATTCAATAAATTGTTCACACCGAATAAATTTTACATCATTCTGGATTAATTACAAGATAGGATATTATTTGTCATAATTGGTTTCTTTTCAGGAATAATACAGCAAATAATGTAGTCTTGTTAGATAGTTCTTACATAGAACCAATTTATTGCAATTTCAAATTTGAAATTCATCAGAGTAGCCTATTAGAGTTTTTGTGGTGTAGTTAATATTTTTCCAAAGAGCTGCGACTCGGCCATCTTAACGTGACCTTCAACCATGTTACTAAATGGTAGAATGGTATCGATTATGGGCCTTATTTTTCCCTCACTCACCCATCTTATTACTTCTTCTAATCCAGCTTTGGTTCCCTGCGTTGCACCCAACAAATTGATTCCTTTAAAAAACAGATACCTAAGGTCAATTGTCGAATCGTATCCAGTTGTAGCACCTGTAGATACAAGTGTGCCACCCATCTTCAATAGGCTTAGCTCTTGTGGAAAAGTAGATTTGCCAATGTGCTCAAAAATAACGTCCACACCTTGCTTGTGAGTTATTTCACGTACCTTCTTGTACCAATCAGATTCACGATGGTTTACTGCGAAGTCTGCGCCAAGCTGCAAACACTTGTCCATTTTATCCTTATTTCCAGCAGTTGCAATAACAAGACAGTTAAATAATTTGGCAATCTGTATACCAGCAATTCCCATGCCACTTCCTCCACCCATTATTAGGACTGTCTGTCCAAGGCGTATATTGGCTCTAGTAACAAGCATATGCCATGCAGTCATTCCCACCATCGAAATTGCTGCCGCATCGTTAAACGATACGTTGTCTCTAAGCTTGACAACGTTTACAGCTGGTAAATGAGTATACTGCCCAAAGCCACCCCAGAGTGGCCCAGTCTGGAAACCCCAAACCTTCCTGTTTAAACAGTCATATTCTCTACCGGACGTACATTCGTAGCATACCCTGCAAGTCAAGTTTGGATGCGCAACCACCCTGTCTCCAATCTTGATGTTTGCCGTGACATTTTCTCCAATTTCCACGACTGTTCCTGCTGCGTCGCTTCCTGATATGTGGGGCATTGGAATTTTGATTGGTTTTCCCCAGATGCCCCAAAGGTCATTGTAATTGTACGATGCCGCCTCGACTTCGATCAGGACTTCGCTGGATTTGGGCTTTGGTGCATCAATATCCTCGATTTTTACCACTTGTCTAGGATCTTCACTATGTTCTCTGTACACAGCTGCTTTCAAATATATTCGTCAGCAACTATATCCCAGACTGTCATATATTCATAGTTATGTACATGTTTATTGACTAAGCTATCCTAAACATTTGCCATGCCATTCTGGTAGAACATATTTTAACATACTAGCGAGGAGATGGTAGACAAAATGTGATAAACTATAATGGGATGACGGTTCAGGACTCAAGATATTTAGTCTCTATATAGGTAACAAAGTAATCTGGGTTATAGCCTTCATTTAAGGTATTTTTAAGAAGCACTTTAGGGGCATAAGAAGATCCGTGCTGATGTATCTTTAGTCTTAACCATTCTCTGATAGGCTGAAAATCACCTCTCTTGATATCCTTCTCGTAATCCTCCAGATCTTTTCGCATCTTTGAAGCTATAATAGCTGAAACCAAGTTTCCTAGAGTGTAAGTTGGGAAATAGCCAAAGAGCCCACTGCTCCAATGTGTATCTTGAAGCACTCCTTGTGAATCATTAGTTGGTCGCACTCCAAGCAGCTGCTCCATTCTATCGTTCCAAAATTCAGGGATCTCAGAGACGCTAAGCTCATCTCCAAATATTTTTTTCTCTATCTCATATCTTAATGCTATATGGAGATTGTAAGTGACTTCGT
Source organism: Nitrososphaeria archaeon (assembly GCA_021324715.1). Classification (GTDB taxonomy): domain Archaea; phylum Thermoproteota; class Nitrososphaeria; order Nitrososphaerales; family Nitrososphaeraceae; genus TA-21. Next base: position 2,792 of record JAJPIN010000061.1, on the reverse strand, counting down.
CGGCATCAACTCGTATATAATCAGCCTTGACATTGTTGAAATACAGGTACAACTCGTGATCTGATACTTGATTTGCAAAATTTACTTGCTTTCTAATCATGGGAGCTATTAATTGAACAAATGACAAGCTTCTGCCCACAATATTCTCCCAAAACCTTGACTGAGATTCATGGAGCGCAAGCGAAGATCCACCCTCCAATGGAGTGACAGACAATGACTGATCGCGTTGCAGATCATACAAGGCATGACCAGCTTCATGAATGGTACTTGATATCGACTTTTTAAAATCAGTCCCTTCATATCGAGTAGTTATTCTGACGTCGTTGAGTCCCATAGTCTCGGTGAAAGGGTGAGTAGATACATCCATTCTGAAACGTTTCCTGTCGTATTGCAGGAGAGTCAAAATATCATGATTAAGCTTATCAACACTTTGGATATCATAGTTTGATTTTGCAAGCTTGCTCTCTTTGCAAAACGGGCTGCCTAAATCTACAAGTTTTTTTAGAATCTTCTGAATTCGTGGAGTCAATTCACCGAATACTTTATCCAGGTCATCTACTGTAAGGTCTTCTTCGAACGAATCCAAAAGCGCGTCGTACGGATGCTTTTCATAGCCTATCTTCTCTGCAATTTGCTTCTTTATTTCTATCATTTTCTTCAAGTGTGGTGCATACATCATGAAATCAGATTTTTGTCTCGCCTCCCTCCATACCATGTTGCCCCTTATTCTTTCCAGTGATTCTGCTTGTGTCAACTCATTGGGAATCTTGATCTGCTTAGTTATTTCCCTGTTAAGTACTCTTACAATACCCTTCTCTAAATCGCTAAGGCCATCCAGTTTCTTTGCTGACTCAACAAGACCAACAAAGTCTTTGTTTAAGAGAAGATTCTTATGCAGTATATGAAGTTGAGAATCGGCCATTCCCCTTTCTTCAGTGCCACTCGTTGGCATGTACGTCTCAAAGTCCCAGCCCATTAGAGAGATAGCATGATTTAGCGACCACATTGGTTTGTAAGCATCGAGGATTTGATTCACGATATGGTTCTCACATCTCATATTGTCACACCTTTCATGAACTCAATTGTACCGGTCTATTAATTATTGCTAGTCACTATCGCATCTTTGAAAAATCAAGGAAATTGGATTAGTTCAACACATTGGCATGATTATAGAATTAATATTAGATTTGAAGAATTGAAAAAGGCAGAGTTCAGAATTCTTTCGGATCCTTCTTCTTCTGCTGAGGTTTCACCTGATATTATATCTAGTGATTAATTCAGGATATACGAACAAAATGTTACTATTTACAGAAACTAGTTCGGTGAGAACCATGTAGAATTATACACCAAATCATGTCGTGTTCTTCGGCTCTGGTAATACTAGCACTTAAATTTGAGAGCCCTTTATAGTGCAGTTGCTTGTATGGTGAAATCAAGATTCGACATCAGGTTCTATTTCCATTTACTAAACTTGAATTTTAAACTCAAGTCAACATAAACTTAGATCCGGATATACCCAAAGATATCAGATATCATATACTTATTCTTCCTGAACCTACTATTCGAATATCCTTACTATCGGGATTTAAAAGGATTGCAATGTCTCCGGCTTTAAATGAAAATACATTATCAGACAAAATTTTAAGTTTATTGTTCTCTAACTTTTGTATTTTTGCAGACCTGATCTGAGTCCCTATGGCCAAGAGATATGAGTGAGTTTCTGAAAGCTCATTCTTGTAAAATGGAACTTTATCAAAATCAATAATCAATTGTTTATCAGAAGAAGTAAAATGGGTGTAATTAGAAAGAATATCTCCCCTACTTATCTCGTCGTAAGAAACCCCTGTTAGAGCAAGACCTATCCTCGCCGGACTATGTGACTCCTCAACATTTTTATCATGCATTTGTATACTTTTAATTATAACCGTTTTATTTTGGGGAAACAATATTAGCTCTTGGTGTACTTTAATAGTTCCCTGTTTTAGTATTCCCAAAACAACGACACCTACTCCTTTTACGTTAAATACGTTATCTATATGGATAATTGCTGGTCCGTCTCTTTTTACCGAAGGTATAGAAGTGATACTCTCTTTAAGACTTTCAATATTCTCTTCAACCTTGAATGATGAAGCAACAGTATTTTTTAAAAGGCTCTTAAGAGATTCACTCTCAACCGAGTAAGAATGGAGGAGAAAACCTTTATCTAGTCGCATTAAATCTAAGGCTAATATTTGTTCTCCTAGAAACTTGTCTAGTTTGTCGACATTAACTATTGAATACTCTCCCAAATTTACTGCAGTTATTAATGGTTGGATCTTGTCAGGGAAGCCTGATGGTATTACGTAGGTCATGATTCTGTCTTCTTTTTTACTATCATATGTAGTGATATCACTAGATTGCCCTTTCTTCCCTAACTCCTTTACAAATTCAGTTTGACCAAGGCATACAAAATTAATACTTTCCACGATGTGTTTTAGAAGACCATCTTTAAATTTTATTCCTAATTTCGACTGATAGGTTGGAAGCTATTTATGTACGAATCCATTTAGAAAACTACTGGACATTCGGGCTCGATGTTCGTGTCTTGTATATAAAAGATTATGAGCATAGATTACCATGCTAGCTAGTAATGAGCTAAATTCACTAGAGTTACCTCAGGCTTTAATAGACTTATTAATCGAAAATTCCTTTGATAGAGAACGATTATCAAAGATGAACATAGATGATTTAGCTGTCATACTAAGTATCGACATTGAGACTGCAAAAATAATCATTAATTCTGTATCAAATTA
>JAJPIN010000197.1 GCA_021324715.1 Nitrososphaeria archaeon | reverse complement strand
TACTAATGCCACAGCAGCAAATAGTACTAATGCCACAGCAGCAAATAGTACTAATGCCACAGCAGCAAATAATAGACAAATTCCGAAACCGGTGCAAATTACTTCTTCTGATACTAAAACAGCTACGAACGGTACAAGTGTCATTGTAGATTTACAAATTAAGCCTTTTCCAGTGACAAAGAATGAGGATACGCAATTTAAGATTACTTTTCGACAACCATCAACACAGTCAGTACAGGTTCATGTTGACTGGAATTTTGTAATAAGTAAAATGAATAAAGTGGTGTATAATACTGCTGATGCATACGGACAGCCAGTACAGCACACAGCTGCAGGAATTGTATTTCCAACATATAAATTTCAAGAAGGGGGGGAATACTTATTGAAAATAACCGTCGTGGGAATTAATTTTATACCCATCACGCCAGAACAGGCGTTATTTGATCTGAAAGTAAGTTAATGTAATAAAAATTGGCATTCAAAATTAAAGGCTATAAACTAACTTAAAGATAATCTATGATCACTCAATTTATTGGTTTTCCGTCTCATTTCCCGTGTCATTGTCAATGGATGTATCAACTCCCGACTGAGTACCAGTGTTAGCAGCTTGATTGATTAATTTAAGATTACTGTTGTTGACAAATGCATAGGCGATAAATGCTAATAGCAATATACAAAATATGGTAGTTACTAATAGGAAGATATTCACTGATATATTGGATATTCTTGAGTAATTTAAATTAAGTATATAAATTTGGGTGAATATGTAGCTGTAAAGAAGCTATATGTTTCAAAAATATTCATGAGATGTTCGAACCTAATAATTTTAACAAAAATTGTAAATAATAACTGAGCTCAATGAATATCAGCCTTTAATTTCATCACAATGTCCATAAATAAAATTGAATTTATCGACAGCCCTAGATAGGTTTGTTAGGAGATTTGACTGGACGACCCTCGATCTAGCGTACCTTAGAAAATGGACCGTCATCGGTATAATCATAGGAGTACTATCAGGTTTATTGGTAATTGCCGCCTATGAAGCTATCAGGATTTTTTCATCGTTTTTTCTTAGCGATATAGTGAGATATATTCAACCTAATCCGGAAGACGTAGCAAAGTTGACTTCCAATTACACATTGTATGTCCTCAAACCATGGCTCATCCCGATAATATTAGGACTTGTCGGACTTATCATAGGAATACTTTCAACAAAATTATCAACAGCTCTTGGTAAGAATGGAATAGATGAGATTAGCGATGAATTTCACAACAAGAAAAATCAATTTAGTCTAAAAATTTCATCCTTAAGAACTCTTTCCAATATTCTTGCAGTAGGAAGTGGTACCAGTGGTGGGATTGAAGATTCACTAGCGCATACTGGATCCACACTAGCATCAATAATAGGTAGAGTTTTCAAACTTAATGATGAGGAAATTCGTATTGCAATTACTGCAGGTATGGGTTCAGCTATAGGGGGCATCTTAAGATTACCATTTGGCGGAGCAATTTTTAGTTTGGAATTACTATATCGTAGGGATTTCATTATTAAATCTCTTTTTCCAGTGTTCTTGGCATCAATAACAAGTTACATTATTTCAGGAATTATTCTAAATTGGCCATCTTTCTTATATGTGCCACAAGAGTTTATTGCAAAAACAAGTCTTCAATCTTTAGCAGCATACGGTGTAATCGCAGCTATCATAGGGATAATAGGAATAGGATATGTAAGGACAGTTCATTTTTTTCAAAAACATTTTGAAACTATTAAAATTCCACTTTATTTCAAGCCTGCGTTAGGGGGATTAATTATTGGGATATTCGCAATTGGGTTTCCAGAGATTCTTGGTACCGGATATGGATGGTTACAACTTGGAACAGTTGGTAATTATCAGATATTTCCGCTGTGGATCATGTTTCCGGTAATTTTAATGAAAATCTTTGCCACATCAGTTTCCAACGCATCTAAGAATGGTACAGGTCTACTTGGTCCAACTTTGGTTATAGGTGGTCTTATGGGCTCAGCTCTAATTACACTATTTCACTCCTTTGGAATATTCATGTATATTGACACAACATCCGCTACTTTGATCTCAATTTTTGCTTTCCTTACTGCCAGTACTAGAACTCCAATCTCTTCAATTGTGATGGGGATCGAAATTGTTGGAAGTTATACTCTCCTTATTCCGACTGTCATTTCGGTAATCATATCAAATATTATCTCCGGTAAAGATAACTATATTTACAAAAATTATGTTTCCAATATAAAGATGCAATTGTTAAATGCTAAGAAACATGATTCAAAGTTAAAAAATTATCAGGTAAAGGATGTGATGAATCCAGATTTCTATAACGTAAATAAGAATACAACAGTAAATGATGCTATACAAATAATGAGAGACCTGAACGTTAATACATTAGTTGTTACTAATAATGATGACAAGTTTGAAGGAATGGTCTATATTGAGGATTTAAGAAATATTTCAACAATTCAAGATATGAATGTGGCAAGTAATATGGTATGTGATCCACCTATGTTACGTCCCTTAGATCCCATTTTGGATTATTTTGACTTGATAAGTAAAACTGCCATCTCTGAAATTCCAATAATATCACCAGACGATAGTAAATTAGTCTTGGCCACATTGTCAATAAACGATATAAACAGATTATTGAATAATACGAATGATCCAATCTTGCCTGATTTAGAAAACATTAAAGTGGAAAGAAATATGAATAATAATACTTTACATAATTTTTATGTAGACAAAGATTTTGATAAGAATAGTAAAGTTATTAACAAGTTAAGAGATTAATGGACACAGAAGTATAGAAATTTCCAAATTTAATATCCCATACTTCTACTTGTTAGCCACCGCCACAAGGGGCAGATCGATTCCGGATGCAGATTGCACTGATGTGAACGATCCTTTAGAAATTAGCGATTTTTCCCGATTAGCTCTTGACTAGAACGTTACTAAACTACATTTTACAGAGAATCCGTGACATGTGAATTTTGCTTCCCTGAAGGAATGGTGAAAAATATATTGATGAGTCTCTTAAAAATAGAATGTTTTAAGCGGCTGGATAGTAAGAAGAGACTATAGAGTTATCAAGGGAAGACGGGATGAAACCGAAAAGATTAGGTTCTGCCATAATTGCTATTCTATCTTTCGAGAATGGATTTTTGAATTTGAACAAAATGACAAACCAATTGAAGCTCCTAATTAGTTACAATGTCATGTATGTGGTGAAATAGCTAGGATTTATCATCCGTCAAGTCTTCCGTGAATTACAAGTTAATGAAAGGATATATTGTTACTGTAATTGAAGTTTTGGTGGATTAAAGACTTAGATCCTAATCAGAGAACATTTAGGGAACCAAGTAGTAGTATCAAAATTCCGAATTTTCTAATATAGGATTTTTCCCTGAAACCTTAATTATCATATCTACTAGAAAAACATTATGAACAAGAGCGGAACTCTTGGTGTAATAATAGCATTGTCAATTGCAATGCTTGGATCAGCAATCGTTCTTTCATATGGCGCACAACACATCGAAGCGGCAAAATCAGATATTGCGTTCTTATGGTGTTATTCTACCCCGGTTAGCCCGAATGGTTCCCTGTGCTACACTAATCATGGAGAATGCAAAATGGTCCAGTCAGCAGACGACGATGCAAAAAGTGACTGTCACAGACAGAAAAACGGTTCGTAAACAACAAATTATAATTGGACGAACTTAAATCGCACTTGTGTGCTTCCCTTTTTTATTTTACTATGACTCTTCTATATCTCCCGATTTTGATATCAAAAATAACAATAGGATTATTCAATTGAATTGAATAATGCTAGGAGACACTTTAGGACGAGTTTCGCATTGTCGGGATTTTGATGTCCTTCGACGATATATCCAATAAAATTTAAATAAGTTAAACACTGGTGGGCCAATAAATCTTAGTTGATAGACTAGGCCCATCAGTGTATGGTTTGTCAAATGAATTTGCGTAGCAATATGATAGTCAGCGATATTAGAGTTTTCAAAGTTTTTTACTAAACATTTTAGAGCGTAACAGGAGGGAATAATCTAAACGATATTTCGTTTACTAGATCGCAGAAACCGATAGAAAAAGCCCTCCTACCAATATGAATAGTTAGAGTAATATCGTGGAAATAATATAATAAATTTTCTAAAACTTCTGTTAAAAATTGGTAGCTCATGTGAATAGATTCAGGTTGGCTTTTCGGGATAAGTCCACCAGCACTTTGTTTGCTTATCCCGGCGATTGTAATGTATCCGTGCAGCAAATTATAATATTGTCATACTGGTAACGATCGGAATTGATTGTAAATAGAAGTACGATCAGGATTTAAATAAAAGAAACAATAATTAGCAACTGATGGGTTTGAAGACAAAGCCCGTTGAATGAACAAGATACAACCAAGCCCCACCAGTTGCTGTGTTTTAGGCTGCTAGTTTTTGCTCAGGCAAATATATAATTGAGCTGATGTACAATACTGAAAGTTTTGAATAGTAGAAAGTGACACGATTTACGATTTTTTAAACACAAGTCTCTACTTTTATCTAATTCGTTTTTAATAATGCTTAGGTTTCTCTTAAACCTAATTAACTCGCCTATATAACTGGTCATGGATTAGATTATAAAAACACTGGTGGGCCATGATTGAGAGTCACATATTAGGAGTTGGGCCCACCAGGATGATTCCATTGTCTCAGTGCATTATTTTAGCTATCATATTATAAAAAATCTTTAGTACAAGTATGAAATTAAGAAAAGAATCTTTTGTGGTTTTCGATATTATTCAAATGCCTTGGTATTTCTTATGTTCTTTCTGTTACTGGTATTAATAATGAGTTAGTCGACATGAATAAAGATCAGGTAATCACATGTGTCAATGCTTGTGCAGTACATGATACAGGACTAACTTGCCATTCGTATAATATGACTGATGGAAATATGGCCAATAAGACTTTGGTCAAAAATCTATATTCTTGTGACGACGCTTTTGAATTGAAATGAAGGTGAGGATGTATTATTTTTCTGTGATATTATTCAGCATTATATAACAGAATTAGATGTTGTAAAACTTAAGTATTCTACTATAAGAATATTCTATACGATGAAATCCACATTAACTTTGAGAATGTCGAGATTTAGCAGAAGTGAAAAAATGTTTACCTTGGGCGCTTTTGCTTTAGTATTAGCCGCTATGTCCGGGATACTAATTGCACCGCAAGTGTTCGCGCAAGAAACTGCAGTTACACCATCCGCACAATTATCGCATACTAAATCAGTCCAACCAACTAATACTAAGCCAGTATTTGTACCTATGGATTCTAACGATTACATCAATGGAGGTATTACACACAGTAGCACGAGAAACTCAGCTGATGTGATTGTCAATGTACCTGGAAGTTACCTAATCGTAGCAGCAGGTCAGGTAGGAAAGACTTCAGGTAGTACAACTTGTAATGTTGATATTTGGCTTAGACAAAATGGTCAATTTGTAGCAAATAGTAACACTCGCAATGCTGTCAATTCAGTTAATGATACCGTTGTCCTCGTATCACAAGCAATTATGCCATTGAAAGCAAATGATGTCATAAATACAGTGATGTCAGTATCAGCTGTAGGTCAAGGTTGCGGTCTCATTAATACTACACCACCTGGTGAGCCCAATATTCCTGCTATCATATTCTCCCTTGTAAGGATAGGTAGTTGATAAATCGTTCCCTTTAGGATAGGATCAGTAGCAGACAGCCTAGGTAGAGCGCTCGTTTCATTCCTTTAATTTTTTTTAGTCAGAATCATAATTTATTACTAGTTAGACATTTTTGATTTCATACTATCATGTCTAGTATGAACTATGCGTTTATTTCTTGTATCAATGGTTGTATCTTCACCTGACTTTTCCTCTGATACTTACAGACGGTAAACACTTTTTAGATCTGGAATTAAATCTGGATCTAGTCATTACTACAAACTTGATATAAAATTCAATCCAAAATTCTTAATTCACTATCTAATCGGTCGGCTTCAAGTATAGAATCTTTTCATTTATTTATCCATAATTTCATTCATTTTTGATTCAATAAGTGCACAAATCTGAATATCAGGATTTTTCAATTTTCTAGAACCTAATTGACTAATTCAATTAGCGATAGCCTTTGTCTATCAAGTACATCGACATATGACTTCTGTTCGTTATTTAGCACTTATTCTTCTGCTTGCACTCATAATCGAACAATAGGATAAATAAATAAATGAAAAATTTCAGGTGACCATATGCCGGCATTTAATCAGAACCCGTTTTTTGGGACTGACTTTTATAATAGTTCACATTTTATTTTAAGTCACAGTAGGAAAATGCTAGCTTGAAATCTCCTGGGCTTTTGTAAAGTCCCATTTGCTAAAACCCTATTATTTTGTCTCTACATTCGGAATATTGTTCGAACCATGCCTCTGTATGTGGTAATGCTGCTGCAAAAGTCAACAATACAACTACAATGGATATCGCTGCCGATACTAGTATTATTGAGGAAGTCCTTGGGCTTCCATCTTTTGGTTTTGTAACTTCTTTTAAGACAGGAGTGACTAACAACGACCTTTCTTTTTTCTTTTCTGTCAAAATCATAAGGTGCACAATAAGTCTAGTAAAGATCTTTTATTACTAGTATCAAACGTTTGATATTTTTATCATTCAATTCTATTTAATTAATCCTTTTCTGGCGTTCTTTTGAGTTTATAATTTTATAATTTCTTTCTTCGTGTTACTTTTCCATACTCAGGAAATCCCTATAAAATACCAAATTTCAAGAATAACTCTAACAAAGTTAACTTCGTCTCTTCTTCGAAGGATATTTTCTACTAAGCAATGGCTCTCTGCTGATAATTGTATCAATCAAATCCCTCATTCTTTGAATTCGATCATCCAAATATGGAATTATTTCTAAATCAGAATCCTCCTCAAGGGTAATATGCATATTGCCTTTCGCAAAACGGACATTGATGATGCTTCTATGTGTGCCGGTATTTCTAAGGTCGATCACAATCTTCAACCACGAACGAACAGGATTGCGTGGATTCAACAAATCCCACAATTCCTTAATCAAGTCATTTCTTTTATTCATACGTAATTTCTTACATACGTTTATTGTGGTTACATTTCGAGTTTCCAATTTTAAATTTAATCTCTCATTAATTCTATCAAGAAGGCAATCCATAGCGCCGATTAGATGAAAAAGTAACTCCTCGATTTCTACCTCCCAATTTACTCTAGCCCTAGGATTATTAGGAGTCTCTCCCTTGGCTTCCATATCACTCAATATTTGCAAATGTTTTTCGACAGCATAGAATTTGAATTCAATTCTGTCCTCGAGTAATCTCTTTACAACTCGATTTGGATCTGACATTTCAATAATCCTCTTGCACGAAGAGTATAAGAATTGACACTTTCTGACATTTTTTTCATTCAGTAACCTCGAGAAGAATATTAGTATCAGTTTTGTGTATTTTTGAAAGCCCTAAATTAATAAGATCACATCAAATCTAAAAGTAGAAATGTTATTTTCAGATTTTAGATCTAATAAATCGTTGATACGAGTAACAAATGATTATTACTAGAATTAAAGTGATAGTTTCGCCATGTGGAATGTATGAAGAAAAATCAAAATCAAATGGAGGTACGAATATGAGCATTTCATTACAGGCTCCAGTGAAAAGGATGGGTATAATTACAAAGTCGATCCACGGTGAACCAAAAACATCTTTAATTCTACTTATTTCTGCAGCAGTCGTCATAGCCGCTATTTTATTAATGTACGTTGGAATACTCTATACTGAAGGAACGATGAAAGGGTACTCTGATTGCAGAGACAAAATTATAGGCTTCGAACATAATGGCTTGTACGGTAGCTCTGAACAATTCAAACTGGCCTTGTCACATTGTGATGGAAAGTAAAAAATAGATTTTTTTTTAAATGATCTTTGGGTATTAAACCTTCATTTAGACAATTATGAATAGACTGGCTAATGGTGTCTTTGAGAGGGATTGAACATGCACAAGTTACTTTAACCTAATACAAGATGCTAAAATAAAATTTAGTGCCACAAAAGTGCCACAATCGCTACGATACTGTTGAGAAATGTGTTATTTTATACAGACTAAAATTTTACTTTTAATATAAAAAAGAGAAAAAGGAGACTTAGTTAACCACTACTTGACCCTTCATATAAGGATGAAGAGTGCAATAGTAGTCAAATGTTCCTGTACTATTAGGTGTCCATTGGAATGTTTTTCCCCCAGTTAAATAACTTGAGTCAAATACTGTACCAGATTCTCCCCCTTGAGCACTTCCTGATGTTACTGTGTGCATTGTCGAATCACCATTTTTCCAAGTTACTGTTGTGCCCTTTGATACTGTTAATTTTGGAGGATCAAAGAATTTGGCATTGCTTGGAGAAGACGATCCGGGAGAAATAATTACTGTAGGACCAGATGTTGTGGTTTGGTTTCCACCCATAGTTGAGTTTCCGCTCATATTCCCACTCATCATTGTTCCATTGCCGGTCATGTTACTGCTGCTGGTATTGAGCATTGTAGCGTTTTGGGTTACTTCACTTTTAGATGAAGATTTTGACT
>JAJPIN010000099.1 GCA_021324715.1 Nitrososphaeria archaeon | reverse complement strand
AGGTTGTTAGAAATATTCACCAATGCCCAATCAAATGTTACATTGAAGTGGCAGGACTCGGGACATAACCTTACGAATGAAGACATAATCGCCGCTAAAAAGTGGCTGGAGAGCTATAATCATTGAAGTGGTATTTTCAACTTTCCAAGACTTTTTTAAAGTTTATTTGTTCTCATTTTAACCCAAACCTTCTTGCCAGTATAAAGAGTTAATAATATCAGATGACCAATTAGATAAAATTATTATTTTTATTGATATTATTTAAATTTGAATAAAGGATGAGTCAATAAAATCTCTAAATTTCTTATCTGGATGTGATTCTTTTGTTTTGGTCCAAATTATCCTAAACTTTGGTATTGTCATTATCGTTTCAATAAGTAGTTTCCAGCGTTCCCACACAATTTTGTCTATCATCTGTATCTCATTCAGACGGAATACATATTCAAACAAATCAAGAAACGACACTATCGTATAGTAGTCAGATGGCTTTTCAACCAGTGCAAAACGTTCCTTAAAAACTGGACTTTCTCCGGCCATTCTTGTGAATTCTTCCGTTTTTTCTAGATGGAGTCTTGCATCGATAATCCTCGAATAAATCTGCTGCTCGGTTTGCATCTTCAAGTTAGATACTTGTTGTTCATTCTGGTTCTGCATATTTTTTCTAGCCATTGAGAAATTAAAGAATGCGAGCACAAAAAGACCAGACACTATTGTAGCAGAGATCAGCGGCAGATATGCTAAAATGGTTTCAACCATAGGTATGTTTCAAAATCCAGTCAACTAACTCTTTGCATTAAACGCTCTCTTTCAATAAGAGATTTTTTAGTCTGAAATGTGATGATGTGCGTTGTCATGTTGTAAGATAAGGATTTACAGATGTTTTTGTTAAGAAATTGATAGATTTTTTCATAAATATGATAATTTCAGTAAAGATGATTCCTAGAAGACTGGTAAAAAAAAGTCAATTTTCATGATTCATATATCAATTGTAAAAAATCCCCCTTAACTGAATTTGGCAAATAATAGATTAAAATAGATAAATGAATATAAAACCCTCCCAAAATTTGTAGTTTTTAAAGTTTCTTTGTTTAATATCACTCTACATGATGATTGTGAACTAATTGATCATAGAATCTGATTGACTTTACATTCACAAATTCTAACATTCCATACCTTGACAACTCTCTACCAAACCCGCTATTCTTAATACCTCCGAAAGGAACTCTAGGGTCTGATATGACAACATTATTTACCGTCACTATTCCGGATTCAATAGATCTGGATAATTTTTCTGCTTTTTCTAGATCCTGTGTCCAAATACTTGCGCCTAAACCATATTTAGAATTATTCGCAACTTTTATTGCGTCCTTTTCTTCCTCCACAGTAATAACGGGAGCAATAGGTCCGAAGACTTCTTCTGATGCTACCTCCATTTTGGGTGAAACCTTTTTCATAATTGTCGGTCGGTAGAAGAATCCATTGCTGTTAGAACGTTCTCCACCTGTGGCTACTTCAGCTCCTTCTTTTATAGATTTTGAAACTATGTTCTCGATATTGTTCAGACTCTTGGAATTAACAAGGGGGCCAATATCTGTATCATCTAAAAGAGGGTCTCCTACCCTAAGCTTTTCAGTCTTTGAAACAAACTTTTCTATGAACTCGCCTGCAATCTTTTTTGTTATAATAAATCGCTTTGATGCAATGCAACTTTGACCACAGTTGATGAAGCGTCCCTTAACTGCACCCGTAGATGCTTTTTCGATGTCCGCATCTTCACAAACTATGAAGGGATCACTTCCTCCTAGTTCAAGAACTGTTTTCTTCAATTGGGAAGTTGCCCTCTGTGCTACTTTACCCCCTACCTGAACACTACCGGTAAACGTTACTGCGTTTATTTCTGAGTCGATAAGAGTTTCAGCAGTACTCGAATCTCCAATCATAGTTTGAAAAATCCCTCTAGGGATTCCAGCATTTATGAAGGCCTTTTCTATCTCAATGCCACACTGCATTGTGGCGCTTGCGGGCTTTAATACGATTGTGTTACCTGCCATAAGAGAAGGAGCGGCAAATCTAAGTGCCTGCCAATAAGGAAAATTCCAAGGCATTATACTTCCGATCACCCCAATTGGTTCAAAAATTATTACACTCTTCCTTGCATCCGTGTTGACGATTTCATCTGATGTAAAGATTTTTCCATTATCAGCATAGTATTCTATTGTCCAAGCACACTTGTCAATTTCAGATCTTGATTCTTTGATTGCTTTGCCCATTTCCCGTGTTGCCGTTACGGCAAGATTTTCCTTATTTTTCCTTATTTCGTCTGCAAAGGCATATAGAGAGTCAGCCCTTTTCTGGATGTCTTTTTTCCAATCCGAGAATGCATCTCTAGCCCTCCTTACTAATTCATTAATATTTTCTTTAGTCATATTCTCATACTCATTAAGAATTTGCCCCGATGTTGGATTTACTGTCACTAATTTCCCTTCAGTCCCTTTCAAGGATTTATCTCATCCTCCGGTGTAGATATCCCATCAACAATAATAGATGTTCGTTAGGTTGGACCAATTTAATAGATCTGCAACAATCTGCTTTATAACTGCTCTTTTAGCAAATGAAGCTAAAGTAATGCTTTAACCAACTCAAATCAAAAATGAATATACAATTTCGGAATAGGCTTAATATTGACAAACTACATAATTGAATATTATGGGTGCAGTTTTTAGGCCAAAGGATTTGCGTAAAGACTACAACAAAATAATAGAAGACTCAATTAAGGATTTTAGTCCCGATACTAAGGATAGCATAATCAAGCTTTTCAACTCTTGGGAAGCTACAGGCTCAATACAAAAATTAAAGGAAATCCTGGGTCCCGCTAATTCCGAACTGTTGTTAAAAGAAATAAGAGAAAATAAAGCTACTGATTTAACTATCGATGATCAAAAGGCATTGATAAAGATTTTTAAAGATTCTCTAACCTTTGACTAGGCTTTAGAAATTAACTGGAAATCGAAAGAACCTTTTATAAAGTTGTGGAAATGTATTGCATAAGCTGTAAATCAATCGAAGATAGTCAGCTTGCATCTAAAAGAAATTAAAACGATCAGAATTGATTACTTGACAGACATAGTAATCATAGAGATGCTCTTTCAGTGGTAAGGAAAGAAGAGATGAAAAAATGCTTGGATAAGTCTGGATTCAATTTTGTCAGCTTAATGGACAGAATTTTTTTGAAACTATCTCACCTGATTGTTTCTCCTTTGTAGCTGTCTGTGTGGAAGTCTTTTGTACTTTTGACTTTGTGATTGGAAGTTTCGGTGTGTATCTCCCTAGTAGTATCGAATTACCTACAACAGTTACTGAGCTCATGGCCATAGCAATTGCTGCTAACATCGGTAGCCATCCAAATATTTCTACGCCAAGCACTGGTACTAACACTCCACCTGCTATGGGTATCAATCCCGTATTGTAAGCAAATGCCCAAAATAAATTTTGTTTTATTTTGGTAACGGTCTTTTTTCCAATATCGAGAGCAATGGGCACATCCCTAGTATCATCTTTTATCAGGATTATGCCACCAGTTTCCTTTGCAACATCAGTTCCTGAACCAATTGCAATTCCTAAATCTGCTTTTGCTAATGCTGGCGCATCATTAATTCCATCTCCTACCATCGCGACTATCTTACCCTTCGAAATTTCTTTTGATATCACTTGCTCTTTTTGTTGAGGAAGAACCTCAGCGATAACTTTATCGATTCCTAATTCAGTAGCGATATACTTGGCAGTTCTTTCGTTATCTCCTGTAAGCATTATTACCTCTTTGCCTTTTGATTTCAAAGCTTCTATGGCGATTCTTGAATTTTCTTTAATAGTGTCTGCGAGGGCTAAAATCCCTGAGAGTTTTGAGTCTATCGCCACCAAGACAGCAGTCTTTCCTGTACTTTCAAATTCTTTTAGTTTTAATTCGACTTTATCAGGAATTGGAATGTTACTATCATTCATAAGCCTTCTTCTTCCCACTAATACCACATGATCTTGATATTTAGCCCTTAATCCTTGACCTGAAATTGCTTCGGAAATTTCTGGATTTGGAATCTCATTATTCTCTTTGGCTTTCCTTACGATTGCCTGTGCTAAAGGATGTTCAGAACCTGACTCTGCAATAGCAGCCAACATTAGTAGCTCTTTTTCTCCAATGCCTGATTCAGAAATATCCCAAACATCTGTAACAGATGGCTTACCCTCCGTCAACGTTCCTGTCTTGTCAAACATAACCGTCTGCACTTTGCTAGCGACTTCCAGATGTTCTCCACCTTTAAATAATATACCATATTCTGCAGCTTTAGCCGAGCCCATCATTAATGCAGCAGGGGTAGCAATTCCTAGTGCACAGGGACATGCTATAATCATCACAGAAACAAAAGCGAGTAGGCTATATGTGAACCCTATGCCTCCTATAAAATACCAGCCTAATCCAACAGCTACGGCAGTAATTAATATCGCAGGAACGAAGTATTTTGCGACCTGGTCAACTATTCTTTGTATCTGAGCTTTTCCTGTTCGGGCTTCTTCTACAAGTTCGACTATCTGTGAGAGCACAGTATCTTGTCCTACCTTTGTAGCTTTAATTCTCAGCAATCCGGTTTTATTTATGGTTGCACCAATAACCTTATCAGCTTTAGATTTGTCGACAGGAATACTCTCGCCAGTTATCGCAGATTCATCCAACGTTGATGAGCCCTGTGTTATTATCCCATCGGTTGGGATGATTTCGCCAGGTCTGACTATCAAGACATCCTCTTCTTTTATTTCTTCAACTGGAATCTCCGTTTCCTCTTCAAGGATTTGACCAGAAGGGCTCTTTATTGTACGAATTACTTTAGCGGTGCGGGGCCGCAAGTCAAGCAATTTTTTTACAGCATCAGAAGCCTTCTCTTTTGTTCTAGTTTCAAGTAATTTACCCATAAGTATTAAAGTAATAATTACTGCAGCTGTTTCAAAATATACAGATTTAAACGGAAAGAAATCCGGAGCGATCGTTACTGCTACACTGTACAAATAAGCTGCGGAAGTTCCAATTGCTATAAGTGTATCCATATTTGAGGCTCTTGTTTTAATGCCATCCCAAAATCCTTTGTAAAATTGCCAACCGAC
Organism: Nitrososphaeria archaeon; assembly: GCA_021324715.1. Taxonomy (GTDB): domain Archaea; phylum Thermoproteota; class Nitrososphaeria; order Nitrososphaerales; family Nitrososphaeraceae; genus TA-21. The sequence goes on along the minus strand of JAJPIN010000099.1, from coordinate 4,683 downwards.
CCAAAATTGCAATGGAGTGGCCAAAATTAGCATAATGTAGCTGGAATTATGCAACAGCTCCGTTGGAAGCGCGTGCCCGAATTGTTCTGGTAGCATATGCGGCAAACTTAGAAACACGATAGGTATTGTCAGGGCAATGCTCACTGCTACCTTGATTTTTAGTTTTTTTAGCTCTTTTTCCGGTTCTCTAAATTCGTTTAAACATTGTGTACTGCAGAAATAATATTCCTTGCCATTTTTCGTGTATCCAATGGAATCTGGTTTTTTCTCCACAAACATACCGCAAACAGGGTCTTTTGCCACATAGATAGAGTAAATTACATGAAATATAACATCAGAGCTTTACAAATGTAAAATTTTGGCATGCATATGCTTTATTACCACGTGCTAGGTTCGGTCAATGTATAGATAGTCTTGAGCTGGACGTAATTATCCCTTAGTATCGATTTGGCAATATCGCTAGCGATATATTTAGTATTTAATTCAATAGAGTTCTGCTGCGATAACGGGACATTTACCATAGCGCTGCATTTCGGGTGATATTTAAAAAATTCATTCTCAAGCGGTAACTTTCTGGCTTTGGAGGCTGTACATGGCGTATGTGGTTGATAGGCATCCTAAGAAGTATAGCCCCATGAGTATGGTGGGAAAGGTAATGTTTGAAGGCTACAAATGTGAGAGATGTGGCCATATCTGGATTCCACGCAAATATCAATATAAAAATAAAGAACCAATAATTTGTCCTAAATGTAAGAACCCTTATTGGAATATACCCAAAAAATGAAAAAAGGAATTAATGTTCGCAGTTAGCATAGTTTAGTAACAATCTTCTAAAACTTAAATCCTAAAATCAGAATGATTTTTATATTGTACTTTTGTATTGGTAAACCTCTACATTAGTGTAGAGCGCCTGGTGGGGCCGTCCATCTCACCCGAAAAATGGCCCCGCCGGTGTTTATTATAAAACGAGTTCTTGTTTCCGTAAGGTGAAAGATGATTTAAACTTTATTATGAAGGTTTTTAGGAATTCTAAATTTTAGGCAAGGGCATATTTTACATTTAGTTGGGCTATTGTTGGGTGATTTCCGAACATGAGCTGATCTTTTATGTCCACATTCGCACCTGTCGTTTTGACTCAAGGAAACCTTGCTTGTATAAACACCTTATTAAAAATTATGATGGCTATATTTTTAAAAAGCCAAAGCATTGTACTCCCACTCTCTAAGTGATACTATATCTTAAATTTTCCTTTAATATCAAATTTTTAGGCTTAGTTTGAAAGGTTACCAAATAAAATAAAACTTAGTCAAAAGAAACTTTATGAAGATTTACTATTAGACCCTGTGACAATCTCGAGCCGCGCCGCCGGAAAGATCGAACGCATCAATGCAACTACTCTTGCTCTGAAAACACACTAGTTCAGAATTGAATTTGGTATAACACCATTTGTCGGATTTTGCTGCTTCCACTTTTGATGCAGCATAAGAGACCACGATCGTTGCTGCAAAGGTTGCAATTGATAATGCAATCACTATTACGAACACAGCGTTTCGATTCATTAAAACCTCTTTTGGCAAGTCTAATTATAAAAACGTTTTAGAATCCTTATAGTTAAATCGAGACCTAGGTTTGAAGGGTTAGAATATACCTATCAAAATAAGAGAAAGATTGTCTCTGGGAGATATTATGCGGGCCTTATGGCAACGGAGACACCGGAGCCTTACCACAGAATGAAACAGAAGGACCTGCGTTATCTGCCGAAAGTTTACATTCAACCTTGCTATCGAAGCCGCAAACGGCGCCTGTGGCTGCAGATGTATAGCACCATTGGTGTTTAGCGGCTGCTTGCACCGGACTCGGAATAGCAACTGCAACGATTCCCACTACCAATATCAAGGATGCTGCAACGAACAGCATTTCTAGTTTCATTGTATAGAATTATTGTAGTAAATCACTTAACTTTTACAAGATGCAATTCTGTGAAATAAATCTGAAAAATATCACTGAAAATTATATGCCTAGAAATAAAACTTGGTTTGAAAGGCTATAATATTGAATAAACATAATAAATTATGGCGGCTGGAACAACCTGTTCAAACTGTGAGATGATCAAATTTGAATTAGATATTTGTATCAATAGTTTTTAATTAGATCTTTACGATTTTCTTATTGATGAATCGTAAGGCCAATACAATTTTGATGTTAGTTGCAATATTGTCTTTGACTATTGTAGTGAACTCTTTTAGCATAGTATTTGCCGATGAGGACTTTTGCTATGATGAATCCGGTTCTGGTCACTTTTGTTTTCATCAAAGAGATACGTGTAAGCACGAACAAAGACATGACGAAATAGCGGAAACCCCCTGTTATAATAAAGATCGATCATCATAATGACGATAAATTATCATAATGATCCTACCTTATTTTACCGTGTTTCTTTTCTAGCTTCTGTATCTTTGCTTCTAGCATATCAATTCTAGATTTTTCAATTTTCAATATTTCGACCGTTCTTTGAAGTCTATTAGCTGGATCTATTGTTAACTTGTCAATTGCCTTTTTATAATCTTCTTGTAAGCGTTTTTCTGATACTTTTACATAATTGGAATCATTTCCTTTCAAGTTGTGGCCTTCTAGTAACCATCTTAATTCTGTCTTTAAATCAGCTTCAACTAGTTGACTTGTAAAGAACTTTCTAAACCCGTGTGCAATAGGAATGTCTTTTCTAATAGTACCATGGCCATGCGGCTTCCCTTCTAAGACTTCTTTTTGTCTTATTCCTGCACGCACAGCAAGATCAATTAACTTCCCTGTTAAGGTATTTGCCCTTACTTCCTTACATTTTGAGATGGCAACTGGGTCCCTTATATCAAATTGTTCCCTAATTAGAAGAATCTTGGGTTAATCTTTCACCTTTAATTTCACACAATATTAGATTATTATCCGTTGCTCTGAAGTCTCCCTCTCTTTAAAGCACTCCTCATATTAAATCATCATACTGCAAATTCAATCCATGGACGCACAACAAACATTACTAAAAGAAATTCAAGATTCAAAGATGTGGTATGCTAGAGTAAAAGATGATAATACATACAAAAGAGATCTCGGTAAAAGAATTGAATTATTGAATTGGGTTTTGGAAAATATGAAGAATCCGGATATTCAGATTTGTGAACTTATAGAAACTAAAATGAACGAACTTATAGATGAAATAAACAAAAAAGATTCTATAGTTGAATCCGATCCCCTGGATAGTGAAGTTAGAATTCTGGATTGGATTTTATACGTAGTTTGTAGTCATGAATAAAAAATATATATCTCCCCAAAATTTAGAATCATACCTATTGATTCTACTTAATAATTTTATGTCAATTATTATATTTTAAATCGTTAACGTACGCATCAGAACTTGAATTCTATTTTCAATGTAAAGAGTAACGATAATAAAAGAAACTCCTGTTTGTTAGAAAAAGGAATTGACGATATAAAAAACAGAAAAAAATCTGCTTCTCAATTTAACTCTAAACCTCATCCAAGTCCGAAAAATTATTTTCTGATTTTAATCAGCATTTTTTTCATTGTAGTGCCTATAGGGTTAGAGCCACAACTACATACCAATTATGTATTTGGTGAATCTGATTTTCGTTCACAAAACGTAGACGATGAACATCATGATAAAGGTGAAGCCCCAGATTCTGCATCATCTTCATCTTCTGAATCTAGAACAAGACAAGATTTAATAGATCCATTTGATTCTGGCGATAATAGTAATAGCAAGAAATTAAATGAGAACTTCGTAATACCTGATATTTTTGGAACTCAAGATCATCATTCAAGTACAAATACACATCCAGGTTCTACGAAAAGTTCTGATTCCCAATCTGAACTTCAATCCGAATCTGAATTAGAGATTCAATCACAGTATAAGTCATCAAGTGGCTATGTAGATAACAATAACGCCGACGGAAGAAATACTAATGAACATTACGATAAAAGCGCTACTGTACTAGGCACGAATGTCCAATCGGATCCTTCTAGTAGTAATATTAACAATAATACAAAAACGAAAGCAAATGAGGAGGTGGCTGTTTCTGGGGATCTATCTAATACGAATAGTAATAATCAAATAGGTTCGAGTACTAGTTCTGAGTCTGAATCTCAATCAAGCAATCAACCAAGATACAAGTCATATCGAGATTATATTGATAACAATATAAAAAATGATACCACGATTCAAACAGACGATAAACTAGTTAGTGAAGTAAACTCAATGGATTCGCAAGTGAGTGCTTCTGGTGATAACGTCAGCCAGGCCACAAATGAAAAAATAAACGCATTAGAATATTCAACGAATATCCTAAGTAGCAATCTAAACGATAATGCAGACGAATTAGCAAATAAACTTGCAAATCCTGAGAATGAATCAACTAGTGAATCGAATTCTACTACAAGTTTTCAATCTCATGCAGACAATCAGTCAAGCGATTTAAATTCTACTGTTACTTCTCAACCGCTCTATAAATCCTACAGGGATTTTGTTGACCATAATAAAGCAAATGAAGTCATAAATAATGATTTCAGTGCTTCAAGTAAATCAGTTGAAGAATTAGATTCGTCAAACGCCGCAAGTTCGCAGGCCACTGGCTAATCGAGCGATAAGGGCTACAGCGAGGATTACGTTGGTTT
>JAJPIN010000281.1 GCA_021324715.1 Nitrososphaeria archaeon | reverse complement strand
TCAATTCGCAGACTCTTTATCAACATTGATAGAAAATAGGAAATATCTAGTAATGATGACTTCTGTAGAAGGTGCGCAATTTACAAAACACGGAATGGATTTTATGAACAGAGTAAAAATTTCAAAGAACCTGCTCATAGTGTTTGGCGGGCCAAAATTTGGTTTAAGGAGAATACTTGAAAGTGAAAGCAAAAGGATTACAAATAAGGATTATTTTTTTAACATGTTCCCTAAACAAGGCACACAGACAGTAAGATTGGAGGAAGCAATACTTGGTACATTGTCAATAGTTAATAATTATTTGGATAGTACACGCAGCTTTTGAATGTACTTATCCATATTTTATGAAAATTGATTATCACAGTTTGTTTACACTGTATTGAAGTTATTAATTTATTAAAGGGATTACAAAAAACGGATTAATCATGGGTCATCGAAAATATAGTGCGCCTAGGCGTGGAAGTATGGCATTCTACCCAAGAGTGCGTGCAAAAAGTCTCGAATCCAGGGTTAGGACGTGGCCGGATCCTAAACTAGAGAAATCGTCTTTATTGGGATTTGCTGGGTTTAAAGTAACTAATTTAAATGTATTATCCGTTGATGACAGAGAAAAAACTCCAAACTACGGGAAGAATCTAATGAGTTCATCCACTTTAATAGTTACACCGGCATTGAAAATAATTGGATTAAGAGCATATGCAGAAACTTCTAATGGAAGAAATGCTATCTTTGACGCTTTTGCAAAAGATAATGACAAATTTCTCTTAAAGAAGTCGTCTTTCAAGTACAAGGAAGGTAAATTAGAAGATATTAACGCACAAATGGCTAAAATTAAACATGTAGTTGCTATAGTATCATCCTATCCATCTAGCGCATCTCTATCTCAAAAGAAGCCATATGTGTGGGAAGTGCCTATTGGTGGAAAAGATATAAAATCAAAAATTGACTATGTTGTAAGCAATTTTGGAAAGCAGGTAAACATTACTGACGTTTTTGAAAAGGGCCAATTCATCGACATTTCTGCTATAACGAGAGGAAAAGGTGTTGAAGGACCAATTACTAGATTCGGAGTTAAGAGAAAACAACATAAATCAAGAAAGAGCGTAAGGGCACTTGGAACTCTAGGGCCAATTTCTCCAGCAGTAGTCACCTATACAGTTCCAAGACAGGGACAAAGAGGATTTCATCAGAGGACTGAATATAACAAAAGGATACTCTTAATTTCAAATTCTGAAAAAGATAATGATTTTAAGATTAATCCCGGTGGTGGATTTGAACACTTCGGCACTATCAAAAATGACTATATAATAGTCAAAGGTTCGGTTCCAGGTGTTCCGAAAAGATTGGTCAAAATGAGATTTCCAATCCGGCCTATTAGTAAGAAGATAGCAGAACCTAAAGTTTTGGAGGTATTTGTAAAATGAAAGTTAGTCTCAAAGATCTCAGTGGCAAACAACTTGAATCATTAGAACTTCCATCTGTTTTTAATACTCCATATAGGCCAGAGGTTATAAAAAAAGTGTATGTTAATGTCCTGTCAACCAAATTCCAGCCACAGGGAAGATACCCTGCTGCTGGAGAAATCGTCAGTGCAGAATCTCGAAATACCGGTTTGGGAATGGCCAGAATTGCGAGGGCAAGGGGTGAAGGGTTTCAGCGTGCTGGTCAAGCTGCTGGGGTTGCGGGTGTTCGAAGTGGAAGATTAGCTCATCCGCCAGTTTCATGGAAAAAAAATTACAAGAAAATAAACAAAAAAGAAAAGCAGCTTGGTTTCTGTTCTGCAATTGCCGCTACAGCTAACAAGGACATAATTGAAAAACGCGGTCACAATGTCGAAAAAATCATTGAATTCCCAATTGTGATCTCTAATGATTTGGAAAAAATATCAAAGACTGCAGAGTTAAGAAAAACGCTACTTTCTTTAGGGTTGGAAGAAGATCTCAAAAGGTCAACTAACATAGTAAAAATACCATCTGGTAAGTCACGATTACGAGGTAGAAGAAAACATTCAGCTTTGAGCTGTCTAATAGTGGCGTCTGAAAATTCTGCAGTTTGTAAACTGAAAAAATCTTTACCTGGAGTTAATATTGTGTCAATAAATAACCTGAGTATTACGCACTTGGTTCCAGGAACGAAACCAGTTAGATTGACCATTTATACAAAAAATGCAATTAATTCCTTGAATAGAATAAATACTGTTTGTTCAAAAATACAAAGCATGGTAAAATAATTATGAGTAAAATCGCAGACGATAATTTTAATTCAGTTATTCTCAGACCGTATATCACAGAAAAGACATTCAATTTAATAGAGAAGGAAAACAAGTTAACTTTTATTGTTTCAGACAAAGCATTCAAGAAGGACGTAAAGGATGCAATAAAGAGGATGTATGAAGGTAACGTTAAGGAAGTCAATATCTTTAGAACCGTTCAAGGCAAAAAAGCAATTGTTAAATTTACAAAGGATGATGAGGCGAGACAACTCGCAACTAAATTAGGGTTGGTCTAATTTGGCATTTCTAGTTAAATTTAAAAGGAGTATTCTGGAGTTGATATTGTTAGTTGGTTCGTGAGTTTAGATTTAGAGGTTATAATGTTGATCAATTAAAAAATTTATCAATAGAGGCTCTTCTCCCCTTGTTAAACGCTAGGCAAAGGCGATCATTGGATAAGAGAGTAGGAAAGTATATGAATGATGAAAAAAGGAAATTACGCGAGCGGATAAAAGGTATCAGAGATGGATCAACTAATGAAACTTTACGTACGCATGTTAGAGACATGATAATTCTTCCGGACATGGTGGGCATAACTATCAATGTTCATAATGGAAAGGACTTTACCCCGATTACCATGAAACCCGAAATGATTGGTCATTATTTGGGAGAATACGCTATTACAAATAAAAGAGTCCAACATGGTGCCCCTGGAGTCGGAGCCTCCAGATCAAGTCTGTACGTACCATTAAAGTGATATATTTGCCAACATATTCTTACTCCTTTTCTGATTTTGATAAAAATAAGCACGTTAGAGCGTCATTAAGAGAAACTGACATTTCGCATAAGCATGCCAGAGAAATCGCTCTAGCTATAAAGGGACTATCTATGGAAAGAGCTAGGAACGTATTAGATCAATCCATTGAAAAAAAAGTTGCAATTCCTTATAGAAGGTATCACAATGAAGTTGCCCACCGATCTAATATAAAAGATGGTTTTTTCTCAGGAAGGTTCCCAAAGAAAGCCTGCGAAGAATTTCTGAGACTTTTAGATAACCTAGAGTCAAACGCAGAGTATAAGGGTATGGACCTAGATAGGTTAGAAATAGTATCTTGTGTAATTCACAAAGGAACTAAACTTAAACGATTTATTCCCAGGGCTATGGGAAGGTCAAGCCCTAAAGTTGACACGTTGACACACGTAGAGATCGTAGCTAGAGAGGGTAAAGTTTATTGAGTGCAATAAAAAATGTGATAAAAAATAATTTTAGGAATATGGAGCTGAATGAATTTCTAAGATCTTCTTTATCTGAAGCTGGTTACGGCGGGGCCGAGGTTCAAAAGACTCCCATAGGTACCAAAATAACGCTTTTTGTTATAAGACCAGGTCTCGTTATCGGAAGAAAGGGAAGTGGGATTAGAGAATTGACAACTAGATTGGAACAACAGTTTAAGTTAGAAAATGCGCAGGTCTCTGTGACCGAAGTCACAAAACCTGAATTAAACCCCAATATAATGGCTAACAGAATTGCACAGCTTATTGAAAGAGGTACAGCATTTAGAAGAGCTTCTTTGTGGACAATAAATACAATTATGAATGCAGGTGCCATGGGTGTCGAAATTACAATTTCTGGCAAGCTTCGAGGGGAAAGAGCTCATTTTGAAAAGCATTCAGCAGGAACCATTCCAAAGAGTGGAAGAATTGCAGATGAAGTGGTAAGAAGTAGCACAAATAGCATATTAACAAAAATGGGACTAGTAGGTATAAAACTAAAAATTTCGTTGAAAGAAGAAAGTCATCTGGATTTTGATATCCTCGCAAAATCTCAACCAAAGGACGTGATACAAGGCGAGAATGAGAGCAAAACTGAAAGCGAATCTATGGCATCCAATTCAGATACGAAGACAGAGGGTAAAGATATTATTGACAATCAAGTTAAGGAAATAGCCGTGAATGAGGGTAAGAC
>JAJPIN010000223.1 GCA_021324715.1 Nitrososphaeria archaeon | reverse complement strand
CATTTCCTGTATATCCACTTTTTGGGGTGTAAACAACAGTTCCAGTATTTTTGTCAAATGAGCTTAGTGATCCATGGTTGGGCGACGATGTCAGAGAATAGGTCAGGGTATCACCATCCTTATCAGTAGCATCAAGGTTTATTGATATAGACTTATCACTATATGTGGTAACACTCTGTGATTTTGCGACTGGTGGGTTGTTTACACCAGGTTCTTCCGGTGGGTTGTTTACCGCGTTTACCTCTACGGTAGTAATAGCTGTTGATTTTAGATCCCCGGCACCAGCAACGGTCAACTCGAAGGTGAGTGTTGTACTGCTTCCAACATCCTTGAATTGATCAGAAGTAGGAGCATCAAAAGACGCCTTTGCCTTTGCAGAGTTTCTGATCTCTACTGTGGGACTTCCACCAATTTGCTTCCAATTGAAACTAATAGGATTATCCGCATGTAACGAATTGCTGCCATCCAACATCACTCCTTTTTCTCCTGCTTCAACACTTTGTGGCGAACCTGCATTTGCGATTGGTGGGAGACAACCTATATTATCCATGATGGCAAGTGTGGTTTTAACAAAATCGTTGAGATCAGTTAGACTTAGAGTTCCTATCATATTTTGAACATTAAGATCATTCATAAATGAATTGAGCAAATAACACGAATTGGGATCATTCGAGACCGAATTGTCAGATAAATCTTCAATTGCTTGGTGAAGGGCGGAATCTAGGTTAAGGGACTGGTAAATACTATTTACTCGGGTTATTAGCCCTTGGATGGCCTGATCCGGTGCTTCTATATTCCACATGAAGCTAGCTGGACTAGCATCCTTATTTCCAGAAGTATCAACTGCTCTTACTTCAAAATTATGTGCGCCTGGATCTCGGACTCCAGTATAAGTACAGGTGTTAATTTTTTCACCGTTTATGTCTGTCACTGTATGCGCTGACTTCCACCCTCCATCTTCTAATCGGCATTCATAGTGACTTATGCCTACTAGATCGGTACCGTCAAAGTCAAAATTACTGTCAACAGATGGAGTCGTATCACCGGAGGTTATTGAACCCAACCAACCTACCGTTACATCCCCTAACGTGGTTTCAGGAGGAGTGGTATCTCTAATAGTAATGATAAATTGATTCTTCCCAGTATTACCCGCCTTGTCTACTGCTGTACACTCCACTCTTGTCTGACCCAGAGCAAACAGTGAGCCCGATTTTGGACTACAAACTGTAGCAACATTTCCGTCAACAGTATCTGTCGCAGTAGACTCATAACTTACTATTCTGCCCTCAGGGCCAGTTGCTTCGACTTTCATGTCCACAGGCACAGTTACAACAGGCGGCGTAGTGTCAATTGGTGGCGTAGTGTCCGCAACCTCTCGCAAAAATGGTATGGTGTCAGAGATCGATTTTGTAGTTGGTACAGACGGTGCCACGGATTCTGCATAAACAAAAATTAATGCTGATATACCTAAAAACGCTACAAAGATGAAAGCCATAGACAAGACTCGACCTGAAAGAAGTAACTCTAAATTCATAACTGCTATTCCGAACTTCTCTTATATAAGAATTGTATAGGGGACGAATTTCTCTTTCCTTTATTTTGAATGATGTATAAAGAGAAAAAGAAAAAGTTAGATAGATTTAAAAATGGGCAAAAAGTCTAAATATTGTTACATTCATAAGAATTCTAAATAATTGACCTTTACTATTTATAGGAACAAAACAAATACTAAAGCCTTAATTTTTTTCCACACTTACCACAAAAAGAGACACCTAATATATTGAGACTGTTGCAATTGTTACAGGGATTTTGAATCCTTTTTCCACACCTAGAACAAAATTCCGAAAAACTAGAGTTACTCCAATCACAATCCATGCATGATATATTTCCCTGTACAGGATAATATCTTCTTTTATTAAACTCCCTTCCTGCATCAAAAATCTGCCAAATATAGAATATAAATGGTGGGATAAATTCAAAAACATTCAAAATTATGCGAGAAAAAACAATTATAGCTAGTGTAGAAATAAGAATAATTGTACCCCTAGTAAAATTTCCAACATACATCTGGCCGAGACCAGGTATTAAAATACTCAAAAACATTGCTTTACGCTTCGTTTTAGCCAGTTAGATTTCACCAAAGTTATCTGCCATGAAACATGGATATTAAATTTCCTGAAGTGATCGATAAGAGGATCTTTTGGATGTAATCACTGACAATACCATTTGCTATTCGACTAAGTCGTTATAATTTGATACACTAAATCTTACCGTTCAAGGGACTACGTTAACATTGTACAATAGCGAATTGCAAAAATGATCAGTTTATTTTAATGAAAGGTGAATCGGATGATATCTTATTAAGAAATTTTCGGATTGTAACTGGTAACACTGAGCTATAACCACATAAGCCTAAAATATCTCTTAAGGCTGCAATTATTTGTCTATGCTTAAAGAAATTCCAGTTTCAGAAGAAGAATTAACTATTATAGAAAGTGCATTAGACGAGGTAGGAGAGTACCTGAAGAATGATACCACTCCAGAAGGTGCCAAAATTAGAGAAGAGATAATCGGAGCTGGACAGATAGTTAGCTCTAAACTATTAAGTGATGTCTCGTACCAAACTTGGGGAATTTGGTTTACTAAAATAGGTTTTGTCCAACATCATAAAAAGCTAATAGAAGATCTGCATAAGGTACAAGACGATCGTTTAAAGCAATTCTTCGTAGAAACGGAGAAACCAACCGAGAATCAAGATGCCAAATTGATATCTCAACTCAATTATGATATACGAGAAAATGCGAAATTACTCTCTGAATTAGGTCTAGTGACTCCAATCGGCACCAATATTAAGAAGAGAATCATTGAAAGTTATGAACGAATGAGAAGTATGGGCGTAGATCCAGATATAGGCGACATAAGCAGGTAAGTTCTTTAATCTATTTTCCTTGCCTTAACAACATCAGCAGATTTTAATATTAAAACTATAGATATACTTGGTTTAACCTTGATTTAAAAGTGATACAAGATCTCCACTGCGAGAAGTATTTGAACCTATGATGGAATTTAGTATATTTAGGATAGACCAACAGCTGATAGTATATTATGCTTTATATAGAAAATTTCCTGATTTTATTGAAATATAAAAATAAAAAATTTGAGAATATTTAAGCTAGCTCTTGTCCGGCCCTTTCTCTTTTTCTTCTTTCATATTTTTCTTGCACTAGCTCTTGTACTTCTTCAGATTCTAGTAACTTCATGGTCTCTAAAGCCCTTTCAATCACAGTATCGAGGTTTGCAACATGATCTACTTCGACCTCAATTTCCATATTTGGCCCAGACGATTTGTATTTGGGAGGTATAGAAATTTTTATCCTTTGAGGCATATAATTCCTTAGTCGAGGTGTATTTAAATTATTGGATACAAATGTACTGTTCAGTTTTCTATTCTATTCCTACTCCCGAAATTTGGGTTTAACTTTATGTGAACGGCGTTATTGTTATACAAAATCAGAATAAGGTTAGAAATTCTTGAAAGACTATAATCAGATCCAATTGAAATGGCCCCTACTGAATTTCGATATGTGCATTTGGATTTCATAATATCGTGATTTACAGGAATAGAGAAAAGAAGTTAGTAGCTGGGCATACTTTTTCAATTCTATGAGAACTAATTATGAAATCGCACGACCTGTAAAATATATTGATTTATCAGAAAAGCATAAAGCTAAGTTCATAGTGACTATAAGGCGTAAAAAAACATGTTCGTACGGACAAAGCTGATATCAGAGCCTATAGCAAATTTGACTCATTACGATAGCTTTTCGGCAAACTTGAGTAGTAATGTGCTAAATAACAATGTATGAAACAGATTCGCCATCTTTTCTGGAAATTCCAGGTTCCTTAGTTGAACAGATGTTGCAGAAAACTAACGAAATTGGAAACATACTTCAAAGCTCCGTGCAAGATATTAATCGTAAAAGAGGGAAATTCCGGCTACAGCTTGAACAAATAGGGCTCCTAGATAATGATTCTAAATTTAGAAATCTTAAACCGTTACTTTCGGGGGGAGTAGATGGAGCCTATGCCGTAGATCGTCTCTTGGGAACAGATTTGTTATTTGCAGCTGCTGTCGGAGTAGAAGGTATAAATAAATTAGAAAATGGAAAGCGGATCGCACCCGACCACGATGTGTTTGTTAACCCAGAAAAACATAATCCTGAAAATATGATCGCGGCAAGAGCTATTATGGTAGAAATGGAAACCAAATTAGCTGCTAATTCCCAATACGATATTGTATATCTTGACGGTTCACTTACAACGGCTTTAATCCACATGTACAAGGCTATCAATTTTATAGATAATCTTAATTCAAAGTCCTCCGACAAAATTAGGCAAGATTTCAAAGATTTTCTGATTTCATATAAGAAAATTTTAGAGTTTAAAGATGCCAACAAATATTATCTCGGAATACCAAAATATACTTCAAGGAATGATATTGGTAAAAGCCTACATTGGCCTGATAGTTATGACGATAGAGCAATTCTGACTTTAATTCTGGATCCTGGAGAATTTACACGTCCTAAATTATTTACAAGTGAAGAAGGATGGCATGTAAGGTTACCATATGAGGATGATGAACTCAGATGCTTAATGGATCAGGTAATATCAGGAATTAAAAATCTAGCTGTGATCTATTACAAACCACATTCTTGGTGCCCGGCCTTAAGAATCGAAATGCCATCCGCAATAGCTCGTGATGAAACGAAACTAGATACAATTTTAACCAACGTAAAGAGTCAATGTCAAACACCCTCTATCATGGAGCCTTTCCCACTATACATGGCTGATAGAATAGCTAAACATATGGCTCCAGCGATTCCAGCTTATAAACAAATCATAATGAAACAAATGATTCAGCTTGATGATAACAATGAAAAGGATATATTTTTTCTGATGCATTCATACAGAACGGATGGTGGATAATAAAATTGGAAATAGCTTTGGAAAATACCATTGATAAGAAGATTAATCACTTGTTAAAAAATAGTTCCATATTAGGAACAATCGGATCACCTTCTTCCACAATTGAACTTGCTCTAGACGTATTGGAATCTTCTGTTACGCGACAACTAGTAGGTGAATTGGCTATCTTCAAGTACTTACAGGACTCGAAAAATCATTATGCAATTGGTCAAATAATAGAAATTGCTCTTAGGAATTTTTTATTGGAGGATCCAACGATAAAATCTGTTGCAAGAAAAAGAGGAACAGTTAATCCGATTAGTGGCATACAAGATGTTCATGTAGGAAAGTTGCTTTGTAGCGCTATATTTACTAGTTCTGAGGATCTAATTGAACCCAGTTTACTAGGAACGGTCCCACCTACAGGAACGTATGTTTATCAGGTAAATGATAATATTTTAAGTACGATTTTAGAAAAACAAAAGAAGAGCTTGTTCTATTTAGGAAATAGTTACGGATCCAAAACTAAAATGCCAATGTGGTTTAAGCATTTCGATTATGGTGAAGACGGTGCTGGGGAAGCCTATCATTTAGGAATCTTTGGTATAACCGGATCTGGAAAATCAACCCTGGCGAAAATGATTCTCACCGCATATTCAAAATTCCCTCAGATGGGCTTATTAGTACTCGATCCTGTCGGTGAGTTTTCTAAGAGTTTTGCAAATGATTACAACCATAATATGGACCGCAATTACCAAAACTACGCTTCTGATTTCAGTATGAAAAAAATTATCGATTCTGTCAATAAAGAAGTTCTATCTATTAACGTTAGAAATCTTGTTTTAGATAGATGGACACTGTTTGAAGAAATCTTATTACAATCACAATTCTTTCGTCAACTAACAATTAATGGCCCCAACAGGAGATTTGCTGTAGATTCATTGATGCCCAAACTTAAAAAGAAAGCCTCATTAAACAATTTGATCAAAAGAGAGTACTTTGACCTTCTCATCAATGAATTGCGCAATGATGAAGTTCAGATTCTCATATTTTCAACTCCGGAACCAAGAAAGAGACTAAACAACCTCGTTTCTACCTTAGATCAAAAAAATTTAGATTACTTGTATTATCAATTTTGGATCCCAATTTGTAGCCTATTCGAAAACAGGCAGGATGCATTAACAATTGATGATTTATTGGAGAAATTTTCTTGGAAACAAAAACCACTTATTGTGATAGATCTTTCTGAACAAACAGCCCACAAGATGCAATTGAAATACTGGAATGAAACTATTCAATCATTAATACTCAAGCGGTTACTTAGAGGATTGGTTAGCCTAGGTGAAAAAACCTGGCAGAAGAGCACCTCCTTAAATACGTTAGTAGTTCTGGACGAAGCTCATAGATACGCGAGAAAAGATGACTTTACGGATACAAACCTCGAACAATTAAGACTAACTTTGCTCGATGCAGTTAGGACCACAAGAAAGTATGGGTTGGGATGGCTGTTTATCAGTACATCATTATCCAGTATTCACAGAGATATACTGCAGCAATTAAGAATTATTTTCTTTGGATTTGGGCTTTCATTAGGAAGTGATTTAGTTACACTTAGAGAATTAGTAGCTGATGAAAAAGCGATTGATTTGTATAGGACGTTTACCGATCCTGCAAGTTCTTTCAATACAAAGACCAGAAAATATTCGTTCATGACTCAAGGACCAGTTTCACCGTTATCATTTTCAGGATCACCATTTTTCTTCAATGCTTTAAGCCCGGACGTGTTTATAAAGGAGAATAACTTGTACAAGACATGAGAAACAATGATACTGATGCCTCCGGGGTTATAAAAAAATTAGATTTATAGTAGAATAAAATCATCAACAATACTTTTTCATTCCCCAAGAAAAATAAATGTAAGTACATGGGGAAAATGAAAATCTGAATTTTCATATACGTATACAATCTTCGACATACCTCGAATAAATACATGTATTTATAGTATTATAGGGTAATAAAATAGATGCAAAAAATTAGTCCATGTTTGTGGTTTGATAATAATGCCGAGGAGGCTGTGCAGTTTTATGTCTCAATTTTTAAAGACGCGAAGATTGGTAACGTTACACGATACGGAAAGGAAGGATATGAAATACATAATAGAGAAGAAGGCACTGTAATGACAGTTGATTTTGAAATAGAGGGACAAAAATTTCTAGCCCTTAATGGAGGATCAGTCTTTAAGTTTAATGAAGCTATCTCATTTCAGATCTACTGTGAAACACAGGAAGAAGTGGATTATTACTGGGAAAGGCTTTCTGAAGCTGGTGATAAAAATGCCCAGCAATGCGGATGGCTCAAGGACAGGTTTGGAGTTTCGTGGCAAGTAGTTCCAACTGTTTTGATAAAGATGCTACAAGACAAAGATTCTAACAAAACGGAGAGAGTAATGAAGGCAATGCTTCAAATGCACAAGCTTGACATCAATACATTAACAAAGGCGTATCAAGAAAAATAACTATCTAGTCTTTAGTACAATATTGGTCTCTCCAACGTAACCAGATCCCTGTTTTGTTAAATTCATGATGAGGTGTTCTCCACTATTTCTATCTACTAGTCCATCAACTGAACCACTACTATATACAACGTCTTGTTCATTTGCCGTTTGAGGAGGACCATGGTTACTATAGGGGGATTGTTTATGAATTAGTTGATTCATGGAATTGTTAAAGTAAAGCTGACTTGTCCATTCCAGGTTTGTTTTTGATCCATTGAACATACGGACCTTATCATGAATATGGATAGTTCTGCCTTCATACCATCCTGGATAAATGGTGGAAAATTCAACGGTGCCATTACCGCCTGTCACCTGATAACCACGAAGAAAGTTCTTTCCCAAAGTTCCCATCTCATTAACTGCAGAATAAATCCCTTGTGAATCTGTATGCCAAATGTCTACTTTTGCTCCACTCAGGGGAACACATTGACCATTATCTACGTCATATACATGAAAGATTAGATGCAGTGGGATACCATCTTTTATCGAGCCATCTGAAGTATCTGATCTTATATCTGAACGATTTGGCATTTGGTCCACAAAGTATGGACCTTCAATCTGCTGAGGGGTCCCACTCAGTCTCATTGAATTAGATGAAAGCGTGCAGGTTCCCGATGCTGAAGCAGTTTTTTCAGATGGGGAGAGTCCAGGTAGAAATCCAAATTGCACTAGTCTCATTGGCAATTTTTCATCTGGTTCTCCTTTAACTACTTGCAGTTCAATTGAAGTTGTTGTACCATCTATTTTCACCAGCGTCAAAACAATGACTAGCATTATGATGCTCAAAACGAATGTGCCTAAAATCAGTCTGGATATAAAACTTTGGTACACAGCTAATGTACATATTTAGTCCCTTTAAATTTTGTCGGACTTTACGGCATTGGTGTGTCTGGCATGATGGGATATGAGAACTAATAATCCATTATATTTTTTACTATGTTTCAGATGATTACTAGTAATTAATGAATCTTCAAGAAATCGATAGTGCAAAAATAACCATTCTGGTAGATAATATTATTGATAGGTTGCTTCCCAGTTCCTCCGTAGTAATAAGACCTTCCATGACGAATAATCAAAGGATCGCAGAGTCTCCTATAGCCGAACACGGATTTTCAGCGATACTGGATATAGCTTATACCCATAATAAAGCGACCAAGACCAACAAGTTTCTATTTGATACTGGAGTTAGTAAAGATGGCATAGTTCATAATTCCAATGTATTGGGAGTTAACCTGACAGATATTGAAACAATAATACTTAGTCATGGACATTTTGACCACATTTCAGGACTAATTAGTACTCTTGAAAAAATGGGAAAGCCAATTGAAATTATTGTCCATCCTGAAGCCTTCCTAAAACGATGGCTTATATTTCCAAATGGTAATAAAGCGAGATTGGATTTTTTAAATGAGGAGGAAATACTTCAAGCTGGTGGAATAATAAGAAAATTAGACAAAATTAGTTTCCTTCCTAGAACTGAGAACAATCTCAATGAAAATGATAGCTATGCTGTCAAGAATATTGTTAATAACAGAGTGAT
>JAJPIN010000272.1 GCA_021324715.1 Nitrososphaeria archaeon | reverse complement strand
TCCGTTTCTTGAGATTAGTTTTTCTCCATATAAAGTGACACCTTTTAATAAATTCAGAGTTGCTATATGTGGTTTTCCATTGACAGCAACGTAACTAATACCGTCTGCGTTTTTCATGTCGTGCTTTTCTCTTCTTGAATATAGTGAATTTTTTTGATCTCTTGTTCATTGATCTGCTCTTGTCGTCGAAGTATTCTTTACCTTTCGGAGGGTCATGATAAATTTTTTGAATGGTTTCAATTCTACGATTTAGGTTCTCTAATAAGGATTTATCCAAAGCACCCTTTCGGTATACGTCAATTCTAACTGCAATAGCTATTTTTGAAGCTAAAGCACGGGCAATTTTACCTCTTTGCCATTTTGGCGCAGAATTGATAGAAGGGTGTTGAAATAATAATCCATGTTTTGGAGGTCTAGTTCCAGTTTTAAGTGCTCGAAATAGGGCCTTTTCTGCACCAATTATTTGAATTGTACTTGAAGGTAATTGTGCCAATTTTAGTAGGCTTCCTGCTTTTGCAATCAACCTTGCACCTATGATTGCAGTGAGCATATTTTTTAAATTTGGAGCAAGTATCTCCATCAAGTTCTCAATTGTGTTAGAAAGATTGGTTCTTAGTTCCGATAATTTTATCACTTCTGAGGCTAAAATTTTTAAAGATTCGGAACTTTCACCAATAAGGTCGCCCCCTTGACTTTTTGAGATCGCCTGTTGAATTAATTCAATTTTCTTTTCAGGTACATCTAATTGGACCAAAAGTTCTCTTGTAATATTCTCTCTTGATCCTGCATCCCTTACGATATTAGCATACGTGATAATGTTTTGGAGCAAATAGTCCAATTCAGGAAAATGTAGTCCATACCATTCACGTATTCGAGTGCTAATTGTGTTTATAATTTCATCAAGCTCATCTAACGTATTAACTGCTTGAACCAAATGAAGATCTAATTTTTCAGATGACTCTTTTACTTTCATAGATGATAGATTTATTGCAAACCTTTGCAGGATTCCGGTTAATTCATCTCTGTCTTCGAAAAGTCCAAATTTTATAATTAGATCTAATTTATTCTGATTTATGTCGTTTTGTCTAGAATCAGACATCAACTTAACATCAATTTTTTCACGTTGAAAAATCTCTATTAAATTCTTATTATTGACTCTTACTTGATCATAATTTCTTAATTTGTCAATCAAATCATCTATGTAGTTTTTTTTGCCATCAATTATCGAAGAGTATTCAATCTCAGGATTATCAAATCTCTTTCTATAAATCAAATTAGTCTCTTCAAGAGCGCAGAGTCCAATTTCAAATAAAATTACATTTGCAATTTTCAACTAGATCTTACAATAAGTTAATTTGGTTATTAAAAAATCTAACATTATAGTTATTATAATTTTGATTAAAGGTCTGCTAAGAGTAGTTACTCCCCAACATCTGCAATTTCATCTCCATGAATTTCATCATAATGCGCATCACATTCATTCTTAGTTAGAAATTCTTTTGCGCAAACTTTGCATCTAAAAGTACCACCTTCATACTCTGACATAATACAACAATGAATTTTAACTACTAAAAATATTTATCGCGTATTTAGAGTTTCCAACTCGTTGGATGTTATACTCTTGGTCAAAAAGAATGAATTGATTGACTGTTCTACTGTTAAGCGGTCATGAACTATTGATCTAACTGCTTGGATCATTTCAACCGGACGATCTGATTGCCAGATATTTCTACCCATATCTACACCAGATGCGCCATCTCTAATAGCGTTAAAAGTCAGACTTAGCGCTTCTTTTTCGGGTAGCTTCTTCCCACCTGCTATGATGACTGGTACTGGGCAAGCGTCAACCACTTTTTCGAAGTTTTCGCAGTAATATGTTTTTACCAAATGTGCTCCTAATTCTGCAGCAACCCTACAAGACAGTGCAAGGTATCTTGCATCTCTAGCCATGTCTTTTCCAACTGCAGTAACTGCCAAGACTGGGATTCCATACTTTTCTCCCTCATCTACAAGCTTAGAAAGATTGTTTAAAGTTTGGTGTTCGTATTTACTTCCAACAAAAATAGATAACGCCATACATGATGCATTAATCCTAATAGCGTCTTCAATTGATGTTGTAATAGTCTCCTTTGAAAGATCTTCACCCAAAATACTAGTTCCTCCAGAAACGCGGAGCACAATAGGAATATTTGATTCAGGATCGACACAAGTTCGCAAAATTCCCCTCGTTAACATTAAAGAATCAGCGTATTTTAGCAACGGCTCAATGGTTTTTTTCGGATCTTCCAATCTTTCAGTAGGGCCTAAAAAATATCCATGGTCAACTGCTAACATGACTCCTTTTCTGTCTTGTGGGTTCATTATTCTTGATAAGCGATTTTTAATTCCCCAATCCATCTAAGATAACCTGATCGTGCAAGTTATTTATATTTTCATAAATTATTTTTATGATGTCACTATCAGGACTTTCATGGCATCTAGCGCCTTGTGTGCACATTTGAAAGCATCATTGGATTCTCTAATTTCAAAACGGTGTGTAACAAGAGGTAAAAGATCGAGTGATTTGTCAGACATTAATGATAAGGCCTGGTTGGTTTCAATTTCCGAAGCGCCATAACTTGGAATAATTAATTGCTCGTTTGAATACATTGAATTTAAATCCAAGTTAAAAATTGAACCTACTGATGGAACTCCAAAAAGCAATATCTTCCCCCCTCTTCTAGTTATTTTAAGTGAACTTTCAAATGCCTTGATACTCCCAGTTGCTAGAATTGTCACATCAGCTCCTATACCATCCGTAGCTTCATTAATTGCATAGTCCAAATTCTCCTGATTCAAATTTACAGTAGTTATGCCATATTTTTCCACAAACTTTAACCTGAAGTCATTAATATCAGAAACGACAATATTGTTTGCTCCCCACATTTTAGATAATAACATATGCATGACACCAGTTGGTCCGGCACCCATAATTGCTACATTATCTCCATGTTTTATTGAAATCTTATTCAATCCTCTGATACAACAGGCAAACGGTTCAATCAGAGCAGCTTCATCGTATGAAATTGAGTCAGGGAGTTTTAATACACCACCACGTTCAATATTCCATTTTGGAACAATAAATTGTTCGGATAGGCCACAAGGGTCAATATTGCTATTTTGATAATTATAACACATTGTATAATTACCTTGAAGACAATATCTACATGTATAGCAACTAACATGATGATGAACAAATACCCTGTCTCCGATCTGGAAATCTTTAGTATTTTTACCAATTTTAATAACACGACCGGCGGGCTCATGTCCGACACGTACGGATTTCATTCCATAATTTCCATAAACCTTTTCTAAATCCGATCCGCATATACCGCAAGAATGCATTGCGACTAATATTTCGTCATCATCCAGATCAGGTAACTCTGATTCAACCAAGGTCACGCTATTCTTAATCACTCTTACCATCAACATTTCAAATCAACTTCCATAAGTGATGTAAATTAGAAATTTAATATAATTTACTGTGACAAACAGTTACTCTGTATGTCAGGAATAGATAAGTTATTAATTCGGAATATCTCAAGCTGAATTACTTTGTCATTCAAAAGACTTGGGGCTATAATTCTCTTGGTTAGTGATATGGACAAATCTATCAAATTTTATCGTGATGTATTAGAACTACCAGTCAAAAATACTTCTCCTGAATGGGTAGAGTTTTTTTCAAGCGGGACCGTGCTTGCTTTGCATCCCGCCAAAGGTAAGACTAGAACAAAGAACTCTGGTGTCTTGGTTGGTTTTATGGTTAGTAATCTGGAATCAGTAGCAAAGAAGCTAAAAGAAAAAAATGTAGAATTTTTCAAAGAACCAAGAGATGAATCCTTTGGAAAACATGCAATAATAGCGGATCCCGATGGCCACTTAGTATCAATAGCAGAAATTAGTTCAAAAATCTCTGAAGGGTTCGATTTAATAGGCCTAATAGGCGCCGAGTAATCCGAAATCAGAATTATTCACTTATTCTTAATATTGAAATTTTCTTTCCAAAATATTTCCATGTATCAAGTAATTGTCAAATAGGTTATCATTTGTCTTGGATATAAATACTAAATAGATTGTTTTATTCTTGTAAAGAATTATCAATAATTGAACTTTAGTAGTTTGATCATCAATGGTCAGATTGCCAGTTCCTCTAATTTTCAAAATTTGATTTGTTGGCTGATAAGTGATATTATTTGCACTTGACGTAACAAGATTTAATCTATAATTTTTGGCAATATTGTTTAAAGTATTATTCAACAGTA
>JAJPIN010000260.1 GCA_021324715.1 Nitrososphaeria archaeon | reverse complement strand
GAATTTGCTGTTATTTGTAAGGGCAAATACTATTTTATTCATGTGCATATTATTCACACGAAGTAAACTTCCTACCGCAAAAACAAATATTAAAAGACAAGTGATTGTTATTACGTTGTCTTTATTCATATTTATTTAAGATTCTATACTTGAGAGACTATTAAAGCATGCTGTTATTATCTCAACGTGATAGAGGTTTGAATTTCTCTCACACTAAAGGTCCCTTGAGTTCCATATTAGTGTGAGTTCTAATGGCCATGGGTTCTCCATATTCTATTATGTAGTCAAACAAGAAATAATTATTATTATTCTATTTTTAGTTGCTATCTGTTTACTATAGTCAAGGATTAATTAAATTCAATATTTCATTATCAATCCAAAAGAAGGGCACTACGGCGCTTGAATCTTTAATGAATCTAAAATTTGTTTAACCGTTGGTAAATAGGTATTAAATTTAGAGCTCTCTACACCATACTCGAAAACATATATCTTATTATTTATTGCTGTCCATGAATGCATTATCTTAAATGAAACAGGACTTCCCATATTGGGTAACGTTGAGAATACCACCTGGTAACCTGGCCGTCCTGCAAGAGTAGTAGGATTTGAGCTTAAGATCTTAACTTGGTTAGTTTCATTAAGTGAGGAGAGTGTCATATTAGTAAACTCCTTGAGAGATACATTTTGTTGGTAGCTCATCACAGTGATAGTAAATCTAGCGGGAATTAGATCGGAAAGATTTTGCAACGGGGCATAAAATGCGGCCACCTGAGTGTACTGTGGTAATCCACTTGTAGAAAAAGTCCAGTTTGACGGGAACAACATAAATATCCCATGTTGTGGGTTCCTGTAAACAACTTCATTTGAACTACTATTAGTAACATTTGATTCAAGTTGAAAACCGTAGTTATTGTTATTCGTAGACGATGCTGGTACATCTATAGCAGTTACAGATTGTGATACACTTATAATCTGCAACAAGGCTGCCATACAAACACAAGTACAAATTATCAACGATCTTTTCGTACTCTTCATACTAAAAGTATCCAGATAGAGCTGAGTCCTTTAATTGTTTCTATTATTTCATATAATAAACTAATCTCAATTCGAACTAGCCAATTATGTCTTAACTTTTTACGAACAAATACTTATGACCTGATGCCCATTGCAAGAGGTATGGATCACTTTCAAAACAAACTCTTAATAGATATATTGTATAGAAGATTAACCTAGAAGAAAATTATTCTAAAATCATAAAAAAGACTTTTTAGATTATTTTGATTAATATCAGCATTGGAAACTATGAAATGCGACTATTGCAAAAAACAAATCCATTCATTAAATCAATTCTTAGAGTTGTTTGTGTGTAATACGTGTTATCATAGGTTAATATCTCATTTATTTTATCCAGAAAAAATCAATGCCTGATTATCTGGTATCTAATATCATCGGGAGTCAGCTCCCAAATTAAATTCAAGTCACTATTAGTATCTCAAGTCTATTAAGTTAAAAGAAATAATTTACCTCATGATGCTATATGGGCCTACATTAGCAAAACATTAGTGAAAGAATATCACAAGTAGAACTAATTCAGATTCAATTCTACATTATTTAAAAAATTCAAATTGAGGAACAAGCGTCATTTTAAGTTTTCAAATCCCAGTTGTGAGTATCTTTTTGGAATTCTTTTAGTCCCTTTTTAGTCACTGATACTTGGTCCCCTGTAATATTGATGTAGCCCTTTTCATTGGCATATTGTTTGATAATAGAAATTTTGTCGTCCTCAGAATATCCATCCTTCAATGTCCCAAAATAAAAAAAATCCATAAAAGTAAACTTAGTTTGTAGATTATTTTCTACAGCATTTACATAATTTTCCAATAGCTCTTCCATAAAATTCCAAATGATAGTTTTTCTATCACTTTCGGAAAGCCTAGCTAATGCCATGCAAGTCACTGTATGTATTTGCACAATATCACATTTAGTTGTTAGAACTGAATAAAAAAGCGTTCAAATTATTAACACCGTTCCTTCCCCTTCTTTAATCAAATAGTGAAGCTAATTATGGAGAATTCTCCAAATTACGCTATCTTATAAATTGCTCTGGCTATCCGGATGCATGGGTTAACCCATGCATGCATGAACATTTGGAATGCGAGAATAGAGATTCGGCTGAAAAAAACTTACGTATTTACGCTTTGTCCCTAAAGTAGGGTAACACTCTTTTTGAAAATAATCTAATAAATTCTATCTCATCCGGACTGGTGCTGTGTACATAAATCTGTGTAAATCCTGCACGAAAATATTTTTCAATTGGAGAAATCAGATCCTCTATAGAGGTAACTATTATTGTTGATCTCTTCTGTTCATCATCAGATACTTCCTTTTGCGCCTTTTGTTCTAAAATTCTTGGATCGCTGATATTGGTATTAAATGCATCATCTATTTGCGTAGTACGCCAGAACTCACAGGCCTTAAAGGCTTCATCATAATCTTCTGAATAAGATACCTTTGGTTTAGCTATTTTCTGAAGGGAATTTGCATCTTTGTTTACTTCTTTAGCAGCTTTATCAAATATACCAAATACTTGATCTGCATTATCAGGTTTTGTAGTTGTAATCAAACCATCTGTGTATTTAGCAGCTGCTTTAATTGCATGGGAACCCGACCCTGCCATATACAGAGGGATGTTAGTGGAAGGAGGAGAGTACAGTTTTGCGTTTTGAATGTCAAAGTATTTTCCTACGAATGTTACAAAACCATCTTCATCTGTACTAGTATCATTACTTAAAGACGCCGCAGAATTTCTGGTGTTCTTCTCATCTCTATTCCACAATTTATTTATGATTTGAATAGCTTCAATTGTTTTTTCTACCCTGATGTCCGCTGATGGCCAATCAAATCCCAGAGGTACTTCGTTCATTGCCTCTCCAGAACCTACACCTAGTCCAATGCGTCCGGGATAGAGCACATCCAATGAAGCAAATGCTTGTGCAATTATCCCAGGATTATAACGGTAGACACCTGAAGTAACACCAGTTAAGAATCTCATTTTTTTTGTTCTTTCAGCGGCAGCTGAAATCCAGATCCATGTAAAGTTTCCATGCCCATTTGTATGCGACCACGGATGGAAATGATCGCTGGTGAGGGTTGATTCAAAACCTCCTTTCTCTGCCTCTTTTACAAAATCAATCAATTGCTGCATTGAATATTGTTCTTGTGATGCCCAGTATCCGATTTCTACCATATTTTAATAAGGTACATAATATTTATTAATCATTACAAATTTTCTTAAACCCAAACATTTAGTTCCATTATCATTACCATATAAGGTATTTGAAATTACATTTAAATCCAATCTAAAAATTTAAACTAATCTTATTAATATTATTTGATTTGATTTGTAGTCTAACCAACTCCAGTTGGATCCTCTTTGTTCTGGTGTTCTAATTTCATATGCTGTTCCTTTTCTTGTTGGGTTGCAAACGTTATACCGCAAATATGACACCTTAAATTGGCATCTCCTGAAGTTTCTTGAGTCATTCAGACATCGTCCCCGTCATTCAAATTTCTATACAGCATATATTAATGATCCATTTCATCGCTTAAATCTGTTACTCAAAATTATTCAACACGGTTTTGTGACAATTTCTCATGGAATCATTAGATTACAGACCAATCCCGTGCTTAATATGAAAGTCTTTACAATATGAGAATGGCTGCTTATTTTCTAAAACTAAAACTTTTAGCTAATTGCAATGTTTGTGGTTTTATTTGTTTAAGATACTGAATTGCTCGTTAGTAAATCATTTTAAATTTTGTTGTGCACAATCAAATACACAACAACTTTCGGTTTTTGGCTCCGTTCACCGAAAGCACCAGAACTACGACAACGATGGAAGGGATGCCAAACACGGGGCTGGCAAACCCCTTTCAAATGACTACATTTTCTAAATGAATTGCGGCAATATGTAATGTTGAGTTACCAATAATTCTACCAAAGTCACTCTTTGCTTTACTAGTTAGATTCTTTACTTCTGGAAGATTTCCAATTTTCTCAATCCCCTTCTTCACACCCCCGAAAAATGTATTCAAACCTAACCCTATGACTGCCAAAATAACTAATATAGCCAATATTAGAACAATCCATCCTATCAATAAAAATTAATTCATAGTGTATGCTTTAAACTTTGAGAACAGTGAATTCTAACGTTCTGGGAACCAT
>JAJPIN010000059.1 GCA_021324715.1 Nitrososphaeria archaeon | reverse complement strand
TTCATGTCTTCTAAATTGGATGAATATAAGGAAGTTTCTACAATCTTGCTAAATTTCATATTACATTATATAGACATGCTTTAGTAAAATGTTTGGTTATTAAGCTTGAACTTCACAAAAAAATTGGAATTTAATTAAATCCCACTTAATTTAATATCCTGGTGAGCCTGATTGCTGTCCAGACGCTGATGAAGGAGTTGATGAATTTGCTGCCGATGACTGGCTTCCTGTTTTGTTACCAGTTTAATTTCCTGCTTGAGTAACATTACCCTGAGCAAAAACAGCCGTCGTGTGGATTGCCAAGATACCGCTCAGCATTGTGCTTATTGCTAGTGCCAATAATAGTGCGAGTGTCCTTTGTTTGTCATGTGTAGTTAGCAGCTCTAAAATTTATTAAGAGGTTAACTTGATATTTTTTCTTCGCCAATCTGGAACTAAGTTAAGTAAAATTATTATAGACTTCTGACTGTACCGCACGGTCTTTTATCGGTAGTGCAGAAGATTTTGAGTATTGCATTTATAATCTTTTGATTATTTTTCTGCATGCTTATCAAGATAATATAATAAAAGATAGTATTGGAGGCCTACCAGTTCTTATGTTTTGCTTAAATTGGATCCTTAAATCTTATTTATTTTATAACAGATAATTAAGTGCTGTGTTCTGGTGGGCCATGCTCCTATTTTGTGACACTTAATCATGGCCCATCAATTCCAATAATCAAAAGATTCTGAACAAATTTCCCTGTCTTAGGTACGGATAGTTGCTGAGTTAAAGTAATAGTTCCTTTCATCATATTAGGAGGATATTTACAATCGTATCCTGATTAAACAACATTTCTTATAAACTAAATTCTAGATAGCAAACAGTGCCAAGTGGAATGAAACTAGTTAAAATAATAAAGTAACCTAACATTTGTCACTTTTTTTGTTACCATTAAATTCTTCCAAATCTTTATTTTAATAACGCGTCGAGTTAAAAATGTGCTAAAGCTTACCACTTCAGATAACAAGAATAACACAAATTTTCCATTTTTAATTGCAATATTTGCAATATTTGGGTTTTTTATCATGATAGTTGTCTTAGCAATTCAAAGTGTTAATGCACAGGCAGCGGATCTCGGTTTAACCAATTTACTTGAACATAAATTTTATATTAATTTCAAAGGTGCCGACGGTTTCTATCATAACGCCACCTTGGTTCATGTGCTCTATGAAAGTCCAAAAAAAATCATCTTAGGGGGATATTTGATAGAAGCCGGCAACTTTAACTCAGACCTTTGGCAGGCAAGAGACTTGCTTAAAAATCAATATGGATTTAAAATGGATCAAGTCATAACCTCCGGAATTGGAACTGAAGCAAATCCCACTAAAGTGTATGTCGTAATGACAAAATAAATCTCAAAGGAAAAAATATATTTTAGATTCATTTATTTCACAATAGCTCGATATCTTTATTGGGTTTACTTGATTGGAATTAGGTATTTGTGATATGATAAAATGATTGATCGATCATTTTCAGTCAGATATGTGAAATTTCATCTTCTTCTAAATGATTGTACCAATATGCTAAAATACTAAATTTATCCCTTCTTTATTATGAAATACAGAAGTAGAACAGAAATAGTGTCAATGATTCTAGAAGCGGCAAACGGTAGTGCAACAAAAACAAAAATCATGTACAAGGCATTTCTTAGCTATGAACAATTAAGAGAATATCTCGCTTTACTTATTGAAAATAACTTAGTGGAATATTTGGAAGGATCACAGACATACAAAACGACAGAGAAAGGACTGAATCTATTAAAGATGCACAACGAAATCGGTGAACTTCTACAAACCCCGATGAGAGAGTCAAGAGTACAATTAAGTTAAAAATAACCCCATCTCGCATGATGGGACATTAATCTTTTCAGGGTAACTAATTAACAACAGGTTTTTAATTAAGTATTAAATTTTTACGATGATTTCATAGAAGTCATCATTGGAAACAGATATTTAGATTGAACCAAATTTTTGACAATCATCGAGGTTTCAACATATTGAAGGACATGGATAACTACCAAACACCTTACTATAGAATTTTTTTTGGCCTCTCAATATCATCTGTTGGTATTTCAGAATGAACAATTGTGGGCACGTCACATACCTCTGGACTTGTAGATCTTGTCCTATTTTTCTTTGTGTCATTGGCTATCGATTTCGTAATCAATATCAATCCGAGTACTGGAAAGCTCCCTAGAAATAGATATGGAAACATCGCAAGGAAGAGTGAAGGGTGAAATATTTCCATAAGTTGTACAACTATCGTGTAACCAGCAAAATATAATAAACTTAAAGCCTTATGGATGATGGTTTCACGTCAATCCTGTTTCTTTGGCATGATTAGTGGGTATGATTAAACTCTCAATAATAAAGTAGGCCTACCGATAGAATTAAGTGAGTTTCTGTTCACTCCTTCCTTTGTGCAATTGAGCTTACATTCTCGAGCAATATTGAACAATGGAGTAGAGATGCCCCGTCTGGGCCTAGGGGTTTACCAGTCGCCAATTGGAGAAAAAACATTGCGGTCAGTTAGATATGCATTGAATGTCGGCTATAGACATATCGATACAGCTTCGCTTTACGGGAATGAGGGAGATGTAGGTAAGGTAGTTCAAGAATGCGAGATACCAAGGGAGGAGATCTTCATTACCACAAAGGTCTGGAATACGGATCAAGGATATGACACTACCCTTAGGGCATGTGAAAGAAGTCTAAGACGTCTAGGACTCCCATATATTGATCTGTACTTGATCCATTGGCCCGTCGAAGGAATGGGCAAAGACACTTGGAAGGCTATGATCCAACTACTGAGATCTGGGAAAGCGAGGGCTATCGGGGTAAGTAATTATGACGTTTTCCAGTTGCAAGAAATACTAGAAAATTTTGATGTTGCGCCATCAGTTAATCAAGTTGAATTTCATCCATTTCTATTTCAAGAGCAGCTTTTACAATTCTGTAATGATAACAGTATTCAGCTCGAAGCTTATAGTCCATTAACTAGAGGAAATAAGCTCAATCATCCATCCTTAATAGCCTTAGAAGAGAAATATAGCAAAACATCTGCTCAGATTTTAATCCGGTGGAGCTTACAGCATAATCTTGTTGTAATTCCGAAATCTACACATGAAAACAGAATCAAAGAGAATAGCAAGGTATTTGACTTCCATATTGATGAGAGAGATATGAAGCTACTTGATTCCCTTAACGAAGATTTTCACACAGTTTTTCTATAGTTTGGTAACATATGAAAGTTAGTCATTTCCGATCTCAACTTATTAGACATGACTTTATAAGTGACCAAAAATAACCTTATATGAAATGAGACTATCTTTGATTTTGACAGGCATATTAATTATCTTCATGAGTATAATAGTATCATCATCTCAATTTAATTTAAACGTCAATGCTATAACAAATGTAAACAATACCTATTTTTCAATAATTATCCCTAATAACTGGACATATGCTGAACATTCAAAGATGGGAATGTCAATGGGGGAATCGCATGGTAATGGATCTGTTAATCTTGTAGCGTTAGCACCTGCAGATTTTGCCAAGGCCCTTGTTGTGAACGAGAACAACGATTCACCGTATGGTAAAATGTTTAATGGCGGAGCATATTCAACTTTAAGGCTGGATACAGATTATCCAAACAAAAATTCCACATTAGATGATTATGCGAAGTATAGAATTAATTCCATAATACCTGGAATAAATTTGACATCACAGCAAAATACTATAGTTGGTAATGAAAAGGCAATCAGGATTGATGGTAATGGACTAAACAAACTCAAGAATCTAAATTACGTGGCATATTTAGTTTTACATGACAAAGTTCCATATTATTTAGAATACATTGCTAACACAAAAGATTTTCAGAAATATTTGCCACAATTTGAACAAATGATAAAGACGTTCAAGTTTGTAAAATAAAATTAAATTAAATGGTCATAGATAGTACAATTAAAACATGCATTAAGAAAATAGATTCTTCCGACGTCCAAGGACTTTCCTATTATAATTCACAACGGTTATTTCCTAGAGAGCTGTCTTGATGCATAAAAAATTACCTTGGCAGTAATGACCTTTTCGATCAAGAACTTTGCGGGAGGCAATAAATAAGTGTCATTACCCATACAACCGCTATCTTTGTAATATTGTAGTACAATTCATTAGTAGGGCAAGCCAGATAGACTACAATCCATAATGAATAATTAGATCAGCACGGAATTATACTAAACTCGAGAAAATAATGATAATTTCGAATCAAAAGATAAAAAAAGCAATAACCATCGCTCTGGCTGATGAGGATATGATGAAGATAATGAATTCGGTTACCGATGAATCAAAATCCTTAAGGTCCATCATGATTGAGCGAAATATTGCATATACTACTGCATACAGAAAGACCAAATGGTTACTAAACCAATCGCTGCTTGTGGTGGACAGATTTGAAATTACACCGGATGGTAAAAAATCCAGCCTGGTACGCTCTACACTTCGTTCAATTGCAGTCAAATATGAAGAAGACGGTACCGTTTCTGTGGAAGCGGAAGAAAATGTTAATGCTCTAAAAAAAGTAATGAAAAATTTTTTATCTTTCGAATAATTTTAATCAATAGAATAAGGATACATTTCTACGCTAGATGCTTTCTGGCGGCGTGGGCTCTAGACTTTTGACACTTTTTTGAGAATTATATAATCGCATCCATATGACAATGGTGACAAAAATTGTTGCACAAGCATGTATCTGTGATCCTAATCCGTTTGGCAAATTCAAAAATGTGCTGATTTCTTTGATTTCAAATAGTTCACCTATTATGTATAGTCCTATGAAAAGTGAGATTAAAAATTGAAAGTTTCTTATGCTCCGGGATTTAACTGATGACCATCCAAAGAAAATCAATGATATTATAAAAAGGAACGATGTTATAATAGACATATATGGAATGGTTTCGGCACTAAAATCTATTATCAAATTATTCACTAGCCCTCTCCTCTTTTTCTCCCATTTTGATCTTTTTTATTGAAAAGAAATAGTATATTGCAAACATTGCCATGGCCATTGCGGACAATGGTTCATGAATTCCTTTAGAGAGTATCATTAAATCAAACATACCGGCCACATGATAGATGAATTGAATTACCATAAAACTAGCTAACAGAATCATCAATTTTAAAAGAAGATCGCTTCCAATCTTTTGATGTCTTGACTTCGCAATAAAGTAAATTGGAACTGCGAAGGCCGCAAAATAAAAGATCGCATCAATAAAATGATATGTGATTTGTATCAACTTCCAGTTACCTTATTCCTTTTCAATTGAATTTATGTAAGATATGCACTGAACCTTAAAAATGGATCTACAATATCCAAATCTGATATCCGAGATTCAGATTTGTCTGGCCCTTTATATTAAAAAGCAAAATAAGTAGACAGTACGAAAATGAATCACAAAAAACCCAAATCAAGACAAACATGGCTGATAG
>JAJPIN010000243.1 GCA_021324715.1 Nitrososphaeria archaeon | reverse complement strand
TGACTTGACTATTTACAACATTTACAAACCTGTTATAAAGGTCAGCGTCACCGTAGGAGTTTGCGAGTCTTGAAAAATCATGGCTCCATCCTCTCACTGAGTACCTGTTAGCAAATGTTAGCTGTCCATCTGTATCATATGTGCTGCAATCAGTCTGATTAGACTTACCCTTCCAACCATCACAGTGTAGAAACATTACTGGACTACCCGCGGTCCTAGCAAAGTCATAATATTTTGCCACTATGTTGACAACATTGCCATCTTGATAACCAGCGTCAAATGGATAGGCAAAACTTGTAGCTTCAATACCGCGTTGTTGAAGACATTCCTTCGATTTCCCTAATTCAAAATAAAGTTGATTTGTAGGCAAGTTGAGCAGGTTCCGGTGATTCATACTGTGGGATTCTATATCATGTCCTTCATTGTTTAGTGATTCCAGCTGTGTCCAATCCATATACCCTCTTTTATTTCCAATGTAATTGCATACGACATAAAAACTAGCCTTGAATCCATATTTGTCAAGTACTGGTTTAGCAATAGTAAATTGGTCCTTACGACCGTCATCAAAATTTAAAATGACCACCTTGTCGCCTGTAATACTTTTCGGGGCAGCTTGCGCATGGATTTGATAAAAGTCAAATTGTTGAGTTCCAATAGGTAACAGAAGGATAACTAAAAATGATAAGACAAATACGTATACTCTAAAAAAATTTATTTTCTGATTGTCTGTCAATTATCAGAGATTCAAGAAACCTTCATGGATAATATATAGATAAGCTCTATACAAACTGCCAAGTCTTTTACAAACATTGGCAATAGTTCTATATTTTCTATGTATAAGAACGAAAGAATCACAAATTATCACTTTATTGATTTGAAACGTTATGTAAAAACGAGCACCTTAGTCTGGGCCCGATGGGAGACTTTAGGTAGGCTATGCCTAGGATAGAGTATGTAATCTATATTCCTGCAAAATGTCTAAAAGGAGACCAGAAATCAATTTCATAATTATGCAATAAGCGTAAATCCTAAATAATTTGGGCGTGATTATATTATTGGCAATCTATGGCTCAACAACAAATGCTAAAACAAAAATCATCTGTTTCTCAATTTCTAGATGAATATAAAAAGCAGTTAACAGAGAATTTGGAGCAATATACCCATGTACCTAATATTATTACTATCAGTCGTCAGTCGAACCAAGAATCATCTATTTCCGAAATAATACGTACATATGGAAAACAGTTTACGCAGATTAGAAAGCAGTATACCGATGGACGTGGTGGAAGGTGTGTTATGGGAGTCATCATGTCCTATTATGGTTGGGACGGCAAATGCATCACTAACGCAGAAAGAAGATTATATGCTGCATTAGTTGCATTGAGACAGGCCGGCATCAGTAAAGAATTACTGATAGAGCTGAATGATTCTGGTGCCTCATTCGACCAGATAGCAGATTACCTGGACAGAAATTGCGGGCTGGCAAATACCAAAAGCTAATCATCGAGCTCGTTCCACCAAATTCAAACTAGTCGTTACCATCATGAGGAAGGAAAACGTTATTATGTTGTTCTAAATTTCCGTCTTACCATTAAAGAGACAATTGCACTTCCAACAAATGTTGCTTATCTTCGTGCTTACCATCATTAATGTAGGAATAAATCGTAAGTATCAATTGTATTGTACAAAAATTTTGCATCCTTTCCCATAACCCTCAGGATATCGTACATTGTATTAGATAGTTCGATTGAATTAATCATAAATTTGTTGTCAAAAAACTATTTTAATGATTATAAAATGACAAACCGAAAGATGATTACCGTTGTTAACTATTAATCATCATTAAAAAGGATGTTGAGCATTAGTTATTCGGAACGAAAATGTTCAGCCGCTAGAGCTGTAATTCCAGCAATGAGAAAACAGTCCAGGGGCACCATTGTTAATGTAAGTTCGATTGGAGGACAAGTGGGACTAGCTCGCAATCTGAAATGATTCGACATTGACTTTTCTGAAACGCTCAAGATTTAAAAACTGATGGGATCCGACTGAATGATGAACAAGAAACAATCAATCGCCCATCAGTTGTATTATAGTTGTCCCAAAGACGAATAAAAATTAATCCACAAATCCCATTCTTGGAACCCGGAGATGGGATCCAGAAGAGGGATAGCCATTTTTTTATCATGGCAAGTAGTGGCCAATCTTATTTTCGTGACGAACTTGCAGTGGATAAAAGAATGGTCGGAATGCGTAGTCAAGTCCTAAGGTAAAGATGGATATAAAAACATCCGGGGATCACAATCATTATCCACGTGGGGTACTCCACTCATATGCAGTAGCACAAAACTCGTCAGAGTTGATCGATCCAGCTAAATCCACTACTATAATTAGATTATTCATCCAGGATAAATTTTTGGAATTCGTAAATCCAGTTACTATATTCAATCCTCTAATTTTACCACCTTCGAGAACCTTGCTTTTTTCATGGCCCCACCACATGAACTCTTCACCATCTTCGGTCGTCAAAATACCCTGCCAGTTAGCATCAATTATGCCGTGAGGATATTTAGTCATTGTACCTGAACCAATATTTTTGCCATTTTGAAACCTATCTATGCCTTTAATCTCTGACCTGAAAGTTAATTCTGTCGTCGTTCCTTCAAGCGGGTGGACCTTTATCACTTTAAATGCCACTATGTTTCCGGCCTCTTCAAAGAGCTTTTGTCCTAGTACCATAGATGATGATATCTCATGAAATCGCTATATTTGAAATTTTTTGACAGCTAAAGCATTGATTCTAAATAACTTCTATAGATTCTTCTTTGAACCCCTTTGCTAGAAGGAAATTCTTAACTGACTCTCGATGGTCACCTTGTAGTATAATTTGTTCATCTTTATATGTCCCACCTGTTCCTAGCTTTGTCTTTAACTC
>JAJPIN010000038.1 GCA_021324715.1 Nitrososphaeria archaeon | reverse complement strand
AATTTATGTCACAAGGCAGGTGCACCCTCTGACGCTTGGTTATTAGATGATTCAAAGATTTACACATTTTGTTCATTAATATTTAGAGAAAAATTGCCAAATAGTGAAATCTTCGCAGAAAAAGCCTAGAACAGCTTGACAAATTAACTTATCCGTTTATTGGTTCACATGCATTTTTAATTCCCTTTTTCAGTTTATATGTTATTTAATCCAGCGATGATTCAATTCAAAATATAATAAAGTGTCAATACTGAAAATCATGGCAATGGCAAGAGCATATTTAGCACCGTATGGTGTCGGATTAGGTCATGCCAGTAGATTACTCTCAATTTCTGAACGTCTTAAGAAAGATAACATAACGATTAAATTCTCTTCGTATGGGGAGGCAGTATCTTATATTAATAATCATGGATATGAATGTGTCGAGGTACCACCAATAGAATTTGCATGGGGTAAAAGTGGATTTTCAATAAAGAATAGTATCGCAAATATACCGCTATGGCTTACGAATTTTGCAAGGCAGCTTTCTCAAGAAACAAAAAACATTTCGTCGTTCAATCCGGGCATAGTTGTTTCAGATTCAAGGCTATCTCCTCTGGTTGCATCAAAATTTCTAGACGTGCCTTCAATTGTAATCCTTAATCAAATAAAGCTTTTATTATCACCTAGAATCAGGGAATTCAAGGTCGCAAGAATTTTCGAGAATTTAAATGGAGAATTTTTTGGAAGTGTCTGGAGTATGGCAGAAAAATTGCTAATTCCAGATCTTCCACCACCCTACACAATAGCAGAACATAACATTTGGAATTTAGAATCTGCAAAAAAGAAAATGCATTACATTGGGTTTACGACATCAAAATGGCATGAGGATAAACAGGCAATAAATAAAGTCATGGACTCTCTTCATTTGGACAAGAAAAAACCAATAGTATTTATGCATATCAGCGGTCCTTACGAAACACGCCTCGATTTAATTTCAACAATCATAGATGGATCTAAGTACTTCAGAAAGGACGTACAATTCATAATTTCCGAGGGTAAGCCAAATGGGAATATAATACCAAGAAGGATTTCTTCTTCAGGTTGGTATTATGAATGGTGTCCAGTAAGGGATGAAATCTTCGCCCTGAGTGATTTGATTGTATTAAGGGGAGGTCACGAAGCAATTTCGCATGCAATAGAGCATGGAAAACCCATGGTGACAATTCCAATTCAAAACCATGGAGAACAACTTGGGAATTCAGAGAAAGTCGAAAGATTGAAAATTGGAATCAGACTTGAAGCCTCAAATGCGGACGCTTATCATATAGCAGAAGCAATTCATGAGATATTAGACAATGAATCCTATCTCGAGAACGTTACGAAAATAAAGACGGTTACAGATAGGTTTGATGGGATTAATAACACGCTCAATATAATTAGATCATTCATCTAGTTTTACCGCATGAATCCTCCTGACGCAAAAAAAATCGGGCATAGTGCAAACGGCGCCCTTGGCTACATTAGATAATTACCTCAGATCAACAGTATTATTTAGACTCATCTCATGAGCTTGGATGAAAGATCTTTTATTGCTAATTCAATATTGTTTTTATCATGAGCATTTGGGCATTGGTCTAGATAAGAAGTCAGATCTGATATTGCACCCCTGTTGTCGTTTAAATTCAATCTAACAATTCCTCTATTCTTATAGATGGGACCAAATCTATTTGGATTAATAGAAATTGCCAATGAATAATATTTTTCAGCCAGAGAGTACTCTTCTTTTCTGAGATAATAATTTCCAATGCCCCGATAAGCAAGGTAAAATTTTGGATTCAATTTGATGCATTCTTCAAAACAGTCCTTTGCATCATCAGATTTTAATTCGTTGTAAACCGACCCTAGCATATCCAATGCAAATTCATTATTTTTGTTTAGATCAATAGCATTCTTTAAATTCTTAATTGCTTCAGCTGTACTTTCAACGTAAAGTAACCTCTCAGCTTCGAAGCAAAGCCTGTACGAATGATTGGCATTAGAACTCTCTTTATCATTAATATCCTTCATATCTTTAGGAATAATCATGATGGCCAACGATCCATCCTGTTCCCATAGTTCTAGGAATTTTTTTTCAGGTATTGACCCTACCGTATCTGGTTCGGGTACATAAGTAATTATTCTGTTCTCTTTTGGATCGTATCCTGTAACAACAGTTGCATGTTGAATTGTGTCCTTTAAACCTGGCATTATAATTATGGAAGGGATGCCCTGATCTATCTTTTTCTTTACAACTCCCAGAGTGCTCTTAAGTATCTTAGCTGAAAATCCACGAGCCTCTGCAATTTCAATTCCCTCGATAAAGATTGAGCCTTTGCTAACTTTGTATTTTCTTGATCTCCCTTCTGCTTCTCTCTCAAGATCATATTCACCCCAATAATTTAAAATTACATTTATCGCTAACGGGAGACAAACATGGTCTTTCTTATTTTCGACTAATGGAAGGATTAATGTGTGTTCACTATCTAATTTCAATAGTTAGGATCAGAGAAGGGGAAAATAAAATTCTTGTTACAAATTTACAAAGTTGCGAATAAGCTCTATACCGCAATCTCCGCTTTTTTCAGGATGGAACTGGGTACCAAAAATTTTTTTGGAGCTGTGACAAAGAATTTCATATTTTGATGATGCGGAGCTTGCAATACCAACAAAGTCTTCTGGCAAATGAGAGATAACGTATGAATGGCTTTCATATACATTGTAGTAGGCCTCTTTTAATAATTTGATAGGTTTCTCAATACTGATTCTGTTCAGCCCCTGAACGTAATCCGACTTTTGTATTGAACCACCAAACGTAAGAGCAACTATTTCTGCGCCATAACATATGCCTAATAGTGGAATTTCATCATTAAAGCAGATTTTAGAAATTTTTGAATTAACGGCGTTGATTTGTTTTTTATTTTTTTGACGTCCCGACAAAATAACTTTTTCGTAACTAGAAAGTGAGAAGTCGTCGTCAAATCTTTTAATCGTATGGCTCTGTCCTATCTGATCCAAACACAGGTCTAAATCCTTCACATAAGGAGATCCGTTGTCAATGATAAGTACATTCAAATACTAACTTATTAACAAACATGAATCTATAATAATAATTATACTCTATATTCCAATACTTTGTATTGCAAGCGGATCTTTCAGGATAATCAGTGCCAATTAAAGTTCTTTTCTATTTCGTTAGTTATTTTTCATTGTTATTGGTTTTTAGAAATTGTAGCCAATCCCTTACATATTAGATATGCTGCGACATATGATGGAACCTTTTCTATTGTGTTCTCCAATTTAAAATTACAATTTTTTAAGTTGATCTTCAGCTTGGTCTTTAAGTTTATACAAACTTCGGA
Source organism: Nitrososphaeria archaeon (assembly GCA_021324715.1). GTDB lineage: Archaea > Thermoproteota > Nitrososphaeria > Nitrososphaerales > Nitrososphaeraceae > TA-21. The sequence continues at coordinate 2,151 of JAJPIN010000038.1, read as the reverse complement.
ATCGCTCAACAGGCATGCGTCGTTATTTGGATTAAATGATTCTAAATCATCGCATTTCATTTTCGTTAAGCCGCTCTTCCCGTTAATACTGTCGGGTAATCTAAAAACTCTGTGTATGTCATTGGTAACTTGGCTATCTATTTGTACTCCAAATTTTTTGGCAATTCTATTAATTTCATTCCTAAATCCATCGTAGCCCCCATTTGTTTCAACTATATGTCTGAGTTTCAATTCTGATTTTTGATTTATTCCCAAGCTTGATGAAATTTTCTTTCGCCATCCAGTCATTATACCACTCTTGGGTAACTTTATCAAGAAACCATTTCCATATTTTCTGACTCCGATACTCTCACACATAAAACCATTTCCGATGATATAATCGGTCACATTAGCCCTCGAATTTGAATCAAGGATTCTTATACTGGGATCATTTACATGAAAGTGAAATCCTGCATTTCCAGAAAAGAATATCTCTATAAACTTATCCTGTATTCCGAGGTCAGAACGCAAGAATTCATGTAACTTTCCTGCTTCCTTTTTAATTGCGGTAAAACATCTTTTGCATGGGAGTGAAATATCGCTTGTTTTCCCCCTATCGCAATTGACACAAAGTTTATGCTCTGAATTCACAAAACCGCACAAATTACAAACGTAGTAAGTATGATCTTGAAAACATGGGATATCCAAGTCTTTGAGATCGATATCGAATATTAGATCAGCACCTTCCCACTGCTTTTCATTAATAGGATTTGATGGGAATCCATAATATGCATTTGAATAATATACGTCAAGAGGAACATTTCGTACTAATTCTGCCACAAGTTCGCCAATATTTTTAAAAGAAAGATGTCTAACTACCATGGAGTCAAATCTTCTGTATCCAAATTCCCTTTTTTCTATCGAATATAAATATGGAAAGTATTTGTTCTCAAAATAATATTTCCTAAAGACCTCCGTAAGAAATTTATTATTCTCATTTGTATTTTCGATTTGATTCAATTATGTTATTTTCCTTCTTCCAAATTGGATTGGGTTTATAAGATTTTCGCATTCTCTTACCGCATAACAGAGATCTTCACTTTTTAATCTGTCGCATGACGGTACTGAATATTTTATGTGACTGCCCTTCTTTCCAGCAAGATGCTCTACTTGATATCTGGTGATTTTTTCATTATAATCGGGAGAATTTTTGAATATTTCAATAACGTTCTCTTCGGTTTTACCTATCGCTAGCATATAAGTAGCAAGCATAAACCTAGCAGAATGTGGAAGGTTTTCACCTTTATTTATTGCCTCCATTGCATGTTTTATGCATGGAGGATAATCTAATATCTTGAACTGATTGCGATGAACATAGTGTCCTGCATATTTTTTTCTAAGTTCATCAGCTTTCAATTTTATTGAAATTGGTACGTCATAGACTTTCATATTCTTTATTCTAGTGTAGATTAGATTGCTTAATTCATTTCGAACTAATCTTACTGCCTCATCAATATCAAGATAAACAAACCCATTTTTTACTGACCTGTTTATCAACTTCCATTCTTGTTCATGCATCCTTGAAGCCCTATGTAGATAATCGGGAACGCTCAACTTGCAGATACTCGATTTAGAATCGAAATCTATATTGATGTTGAATAGTTCTTGAAAGATCTTTTCAACTAGTAATCTCTTTTTTTGTGAAGATCTTTCATTGCTCAAATCACTTGACAAGAATTTTTCAACTCGCATAGCTTCAAATAAGGAGCATTTTTTAGATACTTCTTCTAACCCGATAGACTTTATCAGCAATAGTGAAACTAAAAATGTCATGATTTCGATTTCGTATTCATCCAAATTTGAATAAACTTTTCCCTTAAGTTCATTTTCCAATTTTTCAGCTGCCCTATTGATGATGTGGATCATTTCAGGACGATCAAACTCATCAAAACCAAACTTTGTTTCTTGGATATAATCCGAAGCCTCTTGCAAGAAAGGGTACTTTGCCAACTCCGAAGATCCCAATTTTATAGACAATTCAGATTTGAACTATTAATACACGATACTATAATAAAAATAAATACAAATCTTTAATATCCTAGTAACAAACATAGAATCTCAAAAGAGTTGCCCTTTAGAATTGGATTTCATGTTTCTATAGCAGGAGGAATT
>JAJPIN010000035.1 GCA_021324715.1 Nitrososphaeria archaeon | reverse complement strand
GTAACTAATTTTTTACTTGCTGATTACTACTCTCACATTTACATTAAAGTTCTGTCATATCGCTTCTTCATCTATAACTCCCGTTGCAAGGTCCACTGCATGACTCACAGGGCTGATAAAGATCTTGCCTATTTTAGAATTTTCTCTTATAATTTTAATAGCTTCATCGATTTTTGCATCTGGTAAGACCCCTACAACTACATATTTATCTCCAAATTCAGGTGTAAAGATTTGAGTTCCTTTTGAGGTATGAATCTCTGCAGGTATGGTTTTACCGCGCCCTTTTACCTTAAAGACAGTTAAGCCGCCAATCCCAGTCTTCTTCAATCCCTCGCTTACCTTTGCAATGTCATTTTCAGCCATAACCACTTCTATTCTTATCAACTAAATTCCTTAATGTATGGCTATTAAAATAATTATCCCTTTCTTTTCAAGAAGCAACTTTTTTATACATATGTGCTCGTATGATAACGACTTGGCAATAGATACTGGAGATACAGCGTGGATGCTAATTGCATCGAGTCTTGTTTTGCTGATGATACCTTCATTAGGATTATTCGAGGCCGGCTTGCTGAGGAAAAAAAACACGGTCTCAATTTTTATGCAGATATTCTTTGGAATGGCTCTCCTGAGTGTGATGTGGTTCACTTTTGGTTTTAGCTTATCTTTTGGTCCTGACACTGCAGGACTTGCTGGAAATTTGCAATGGACATTTCTCAAAGGTATTCCATGGAACGCTTCTTTGGAGCAATATGCTCCCACCATTCCTGGTGTGCTATTCGTAAAATTTGAAATGATGTTTGCTGTAATAACGCCCTTACTCTTAACTGGTGCTATAGCAGAGAGAATGAAATTTAGTGCTTTTGTCTTGTTTATAGCTGCCTGGAGTGTACTCATTTACTACCCTTTGGTACATTGGATTTGGGGTGAAGGGGGATGGCTTCGCGAGTTGGGTGTAAAGGATTTTGCAGGAGGAATAGTTATCCACACGAGTGCTGGAATGGGCGCACTTGCTGCGGCTCTGATTTTGGGAAGAAGGAAGGATTATGGTCCGTCCATAATGGTTCCTCATAGTATACCACTTGCGGTTCTTGGGTCATCCCTTCTGTGGCTTGGTTGGTTTGGATTCAATGCGGGCAGTGCGCTAGCATCAGGGGGAGTTGCAGGCAATACCGTGATTAACACTCACATGGCATCTGCAGTTTCTGCACTAATATGGGTAGGGCTTTCATGGATGAGGACTGGAAAACCAAGCGTTATTGCAGCTATTAACGGAGCAATCGCCGGTCTCGCCGGAATAACTCCTGCGTCCGGGTATGTGAGCGTCGAATCTGCGTTCGTCATCGGTATAGCGGTAGGACTAGGGTCTTATCTTGGGGTATTATTTCTCAAAGACAGGCTCAGGATTGATGATGCGCTTGACGTTAGTTCTATTCACGGGATACCAGGCATAATTGGCTCTCTAGCTGTAGGAATATTTGCCTCTCTTGCAATAAATCCTAACGGTGTTAATGGTCTTCTTTATGGTAATCCACAACAGCTGTTGATCCAAGCCATTGGTGTTGCTGTTGCCGGAGTCCTAGGATTCGGTGGCACCTATATAATAATGAAGGTCATAAATCTGCTGATAGGCGTCAGAGTCTCTCCAAAGGTAGAAGAAGCTGGATTAGATATTGAAGAACACGCAGAAAGAGCATATAGTGATGAAGACGAATTGGGCAAGCTCTAGCTGGTTTACTCACAAAATCTCGGCACTCGAGACGTTTTACCATTGCTAGTGCCTAGCAATGAAAGGTAGAATAAAATAAGAACCTCCAGAGAAAATGAGTTCATAATTCTTAGAAATCTGAGTTCTTTCTACTTCTTAACTTACTGTCAATTGATACCTAAGTTAGCACTTTATGTGAACGTATTCCAGTAATAACCATTTGGATTCCAATTATTAAAAGCCCTATAGCAATTATGACTCCTGCTAGGGCTGCACCAAATGACGGAACCACAAGTATTGCAATACCAATCCCTACGGCAAGGGCACCGACGCCGACATGGAATCCACGTGATAGTCCTCTATGTCTTCTAGACAGGCCTTCTATTATCCTTGAAGCACCAATAATTAGTAAAGCAATTGCAACGAATATCAGTATAAGTACAGCTGCCTCAGTAGGATATGAGAGTGCTATACCTGCTAGGATGAGAATTAATATTCCAAGTCCTATGCTTGACCATCTTGACCTTCCTGGTAAAAATATCCCAACTATTACCCGCTCTATTCCGACGAAGAACAAAATTATCGCCAGTAACCAAACCACTGAAACAAACGCAGCAGCTGGAGACGCTAGCGTCACTATAGACAGTATAATAATGATAGCGCCTAAGCCTATTTGGAGCCATCTAACCCAAGCTGGCCTTTTGTTAACGGACACGTTGTTGACCTAGTTGTTGATTCTAGTATTTAAGTATTGAATTAAACTTTTGCAAGCTTATAGGCTATTTGAATCTCAGTAGCGTTGTCCCGGAACCAATCCATTTTTTCTTATTATATATCCTAGCCTCAAGTCAATACTGTTTTCATACACTCAAATTCTAACTTTTGATTCGAGCTATTCAGAACCAACAAAATGACCTTTTTTCTTTTGATTTGTATTAAATTCCTTTATTCAGGAACATTTGAAGTTCTCCAACTGTTAATGGCATTCATTGTATCATCATAACCGTTTTGAAGTAGATTTTCAATCGTTCCGGACGAAAAATCAAATGTTTTATCTGAAATTGTATTTTCATCATTCTTTCTTTCAATTCTTACTACTTCTGCTATATCAAAACTACCTTCAATAATTTCCTTGTACTTTCTTGGTTTCAGGACTTGCCCATGATATTTTGTTTGGCGATTCATTAGTTCCTTTAATACCTCATCCTTAATTCCGTTTTCCTTGCCTATTTTTATCAAATCTTTGACTAAATCTATATAATCAGAAATTAACAATAAAACTTCTTCATCCCTATGACTTCGATCAGAAAAAGTAATGTCATTATTCCTGTTTACAACACCATCATGATCGGTAGGAATTTCTAGCTGTTGCTTAGGGTGTACGTTGATCACACATATACCAAGAGTAGGAACTTTTTCCTTCACTCCTCTAATTTGGTACCAATAATTTCTATGCATCAATACAAGTTGGCTCAGTGGGGTATTGGACATCAATCCGCCGTCCCAAAAATATCGTTTCTTCTTTTTATAATAGCTTGAATTCACACTGTCATTCTGAGTAATATCATTACCTGTCAGATCTTTTTGCTTACTACCATTGATGCGAGGAGGATAATAACTCTCAACTTCTAAGGAGGCATAATCAAAATTTACAGGATACGATCCGCTAGCCATAACATGATCGGAAGTAATGCCCTTATCGTACTTAATTACTCGTTCAAATCCTATTTCGTTACCTTCCTGTGATATATATCTACCATATTCGGTTTTCCGTGAACCATCTGCTTTAGGATAACTGTCAAATGTAACTGGCAAACCATCTGCTACATCGACGGCGACTAAAATTAATCTGGGCTGGTTGTCTTCAAAACTAGTAGCTATGGGAAATTTCGCAAATTTCTCGAGACTTCGTTTTAATGGTTCATTACTAAAACGATACCAAGTGTTCCCACATAGGTCCCAGAATTTGGCATCAAGCATAGGTATGCGAGGACTAAAAACGTTTGGAACTCCCATTAGTGAAAATTCTTTCGCGGAATAATATCTTCTGGCTGCCTCTCCTGTTGCAAAGGCTTTATTCATTTTGTGCATACTATCCCACCAAAACCTGAACCAAGGATTGGAATCTGCTAGGGACTGCTCGGACAAATACTTCCAGAATTCAATAAGTCTTTCTGCAGAGCCCTCATAGGTATTATTTTCCACGAAATAACTTGTCAGAACGGCCGCATTCATTGCGCCAATTGATGTTCCAGCTATAATGTTAAAAGTAGAACTTTTCTTTTTTCCCTCTTCCCTGTCTTTTTTGGCTAGCCAATAATACAGGGCTTTATACGCTCCAGCTTCGTAGGCGCCTAATGATCCCCCACCTTGCAATACTAATGCTCTGTCTTTTTGTGGAATATCAGAGGTGTTCATAAGCATACACCGAAGTAATAATTGCAAAGACGTTTAAACCCAGTGCTATTTTCGACATTAAAATCTGCCTTGTGGATCGAGGACAACTCATATATATTGTCATCAGAGACGTACTTATTAATAATATGGAAATCAAGGGTAAATCAAAATTATCATGGTTTTGGGTTTTTCAGATTGCTGTTGGCAGTTTATGTTTGCTTCTTTCGGGTGTGGTTCTCTATTATGGCGTACAAAAAGAAACTACGCTTGGCGCTTATATTTGGCTATTTTTGGCTGGTATTGGATTAATACTCCTTGGGGCAGAGAGACTGGTTAGTGGAATAGTAGCAAAGGGCGTAAAAAGATCATCCAGACTTCTCAATATAGGTGTAGGTGTCGGTCTAATAGTCTACATTGGATCGGGTTTCTTCTTTCCTGAATTTGCCACAAAATGGCTTATCTATTTTCTTGGATTCGGCTTACTAGCTAATGGTATCATAAGAATAGTCAGTGGTTTAAAAAAGAAGGAGGAAGAACCACGTCATATTCCTTCCATTGCGTTAGGAGTTTTGATTACGGCTTTGGCTATATTGGTCTTGGCAGCTCCTAAACTGGGTCTAATTCTACTTCTTGTCATGACGACTATAGCCCTAGCGGTAAGTGGAATACAAATAATATTGGCTGCAATGAGGAGTAGGCGTAAGCAAAGACATGGCGACACCCTAGCAAAAGCTGTGAGTGAACAAGAATCATCCGCAGAACTTAGAGAAGGTATTTGGAAGAGCGGATCATGGTTCAGGGATGAAGACAAAAGATTCGTTCTATTCAGGGGAGTCAACTTTGGGTCAAGAAGCAAGATGCCTCCTTACCTCCCAATAGCACCTCTTGACGCACATGAGTTATCACAGCTTGATTTGAAGAAGGAAATCGAATCCGTAAGGTCAGGATTAGATTTAATGAAAAACCTTGGGTTTAATATTATACGTCTCTTAGTATCATGGAAAGCGATAGAACCTCTGCCAAACCCAAATCTGGATGAACTTCTACCAGAGGGAAGGAAATATCTTGAATACATGAAAGAAATAATTGACGAGCTTTATGCAAGAAACCTTTACGTTATTTTAGATTTCCATCAGGATATTGCAAACGAAGTATACGGTGGGGATGGATTCCCTGATTGGGCAGTTGCTATTGATGAGGAACATGAAAAGCCAAAGGCTCCCACCAAACCTGACAAAAAATGGCAGTTCAAATACATGATTAACAAGTCCCTAAAAGAGACCTTGAAATCGTTTTGGGTGAATGATTTGACAAATCTAGATGAGGGGCTGAAAAACTATCCGGTTCGGACGCACTTGGAGAAAACCATTGGTCAGACCGTTAAATTCTTCAAGTCGCTAAATGGAGGTCTTGGACATCCAGGTATTTTGGCCGTAGAGCCTTTTAACGAACCCCATCCTAATACTATACCGAAGAAGGAATTTGAAATTAACAATCTTATGGAATACTATCGAAACGTAAACTCTGAAATTGAAAAGTTTGACAAATCCTTGTTCATTTTTATCGAACCAAGAGTTGATTGGATTATGCCTGCTGATACTGGCGGTATGCCCGCAAAATATGGAGCGTCTCCACTTGAGGTAAAGAGCAACTTTGGTATGGACTTTATAAAAAATGTGATGGTAGATAAGAGACTCGTAACTAAGAGGTTGGAAACCTATTTGCCGGATGATCTATCATCTGTTTCCAGATTTGGTAAAAATGGTGTTCTGTCATTTCACTACTATGATACGATGGCAGTTGCTAGCTCATTCGTAAAAATCCCTGAAAGTCTTTACACTTATAAAGTTGAATTCCCAATGTTATTTGCTCAATTATCTCAAGCTGCCACTGAACGTGGACTAGTTCCATTTATAACAGAATTTGGAGCATTCCAAGAGGCAGAGCAGGTAAGAGAATATTTGGATCTACAATACAAGCAAATTGAAGCACTTCTTCTTAATGCTACAATATGGAATTACGATCTATACAATACTGAAGAGGGCAAAGATAATTGGAACTATGAAAACTATTCACTTCTTGGACCCGATAGGAAACCAAGAAACGTGGACGCAGTAGCACGTCCATATCCAATGCGAAGCTCGGCGGAACCTGCTCTAATATTCTTCGATATCGATTCAAAGTATGCCTCGATTATCCTAAAGGGAAAAGTCGTGACGGACGAACCGACGGTTGTCTACATTCCCTTTGACATACATTATTCCCCTGAATTTACGGTATGGTCTACCAGTAATGAATTGAAATGGGAAAAGATTAACAATATTTTATATTGGTATCCTTCAAAGGATCAAGACTATAATCAGTTAATAATTGGAAAAGGTAAACTTGACAAACTGGAAACAGAATTTCTACCTGACCAATCAAAAGACTTGGCTGGGAAGACGATATTCAACAGTACTTTCTCATAAATCTAAAAAGAAAGTTTCATTTCGAATTTCCTATACCTGCGAGAATCTAACTGAAATAAGAGAGCTTATATAGGAAAAAAAGTAAGATAGGCAAAGATTGCCTGAATCTGCTAAACTTGACGGTGGTGATAATCCTACGGGAAAACAAGTTACCGTGGCAACTCCCAAGGTTGCTACAAGATCCCTGTGGATCATGGGAATTAGCATAATTTTAGTTCTGTATGTGCATACTTCTATGGCTCCTGCACTTACTGAAATGGCGGTCTATTTTGGCAAGGACTATGCCACTATTAGTTGGGTTCTTACAGTATACCTAGTTTCAGGGGCCGCCGTAACCATAGTTATAGGAAAACTTGCTGACACATACGGACCCAAGAAGATGCTGCTCTTAGTTTTCGTGTGTTACACTGTCGGAACAATTTTCGCCGGCTTTGCTCATGAATTTTACACGTTATTGATATTTAGAATCATCCAAGGTGTTGCAGTAGCTCTTGTTCCGGTTGCTATTCGAATTGCACGAGATCTGTTTCCACCTGAGAAGTTTCCTTTCGCCCAAGGTGTTTTATTGTCCATGTATCAAGGAGGTAGTGCTGTAGGTTTGGTACTAGGAGCGGCTGTCGTCTATTTTGGTGGCTGGCAGAGCGTATTTTATTCAGCCATACCAGTTTCACTCATAGTCCTATTCTTGCTTTGGAAAGTTATTCCCAAAATCCCCACAGCTCCTCTCGAAGGTAAAGATAAAAATACTGGCGATAATGCGCCCAAACGACATGGCAAGATCATCGATATCCCGGGAGTCATCACCATGGTGTTGACAACCAGTACATTTATGCTATGTTTCACTTTTCTAGGGAAAGGCAGCGAAGGCGTTGGACTCTTTTGGACTTTTCTCGGAATAGGTTTGGCATCAATGGCAGCTTTCTTTTTTATAGAAAAACGAAGTGAGAGCCCTTTGATAAATTTGAAGTTGGCCTTTCACAGGATAATCAGAGTTGGTAACATCAGTTATCTTATGCTAGGCATTGTTCAGTACATCATTTTTTCCACAATTCCTACTCTTGGTCAGACCCCAGAACCGTATGGGTTCGGAATGACTACCCTTGAAGTCGGACTCTTACAGCTTCCTCAAGCCTTGGTGTTCGTTGCGCTTGGACCGATAGCTGGGATGTTGGCTGTCAAACATGGCAGCTCCAGGTTCATAGTCCCCGGCTCTATTATAATGTGTATAGGTATTGTTGCCCTCCTCGTATTTCACTCGACTTCAGGTCAGGTGGCCAGTGTACTCATCTTATTTGCTGTCGGTGGAGCGTTTGTAACTTTATCAGCAAACGTCATCATATGGTTCACACCACCAGGATCCACAGGCGTTGTTTCTGCCACTTACTCAACCATGCGAATAATAGGAGGTGCAATCGGACCTGTTATTGCAGGGATGTTCATGGCACTATTTACTTCTCCAATGCAAACTCCTGAAGGAGTGACATCATCTGTACCAAATACTATGGCATTTAATGCAATATTTCTATTTGGAGCTATTATTTCACTAAGTTTAGTAGCTTTAATGTTTATTATGAAACGAAGAGCGCTGAAAATGGGAATGCCGTCAAACAAATAATTGACAAGTGGAAATTAATTGTTGTAAGTGTACCGAGTAACGTTCCATGAAAAAGTAAATGAATAAGAGTTCTGTGTCGGCGCTAAAGCGAAAATTTTGGCTACCTAATTAATTGAAAGGCTTTCATAATTTAAATTTTCTGAGCTTTGTAAAAATAACAGGCTAAATTAAAAACAGAAAAGGAGAAGAGATTATTGAGTGCTGTTGCTGTTTTTCAGATCCTGAAGTTTCTGAAATAGACCAGTGAGGTTAGCACCAGCTCGCTCTTTCAGTTGTTCAGTTTTATTCCCTTGCCCTAATTGCTGAACGGCTTGTGAAAACTTGTCAGACAAGGATTTGAATGCCGCTGAGTTTTTCAATTCCTGTAGCTTTGATGAAATGTTACCATCTTGAGGAATGGTTAGATTTACCTTGGAATCTTTTAGCATCGTATTAAATTTCTGAGCCAACTCAAACAGTTTTGCTTCTGCCTGATCCTTTACTTGGGTTTTATTCTCAGCTTGAGAATATCCAATCATATTTGTTGAGGGAAATACAAGCAGGGATAGAGTTACAAATGTCGCTATCGCATTTGGAATTAGCGTACTTTTATGATTTTTATACATTTTCATCTGAAAGATAGAGAGCACAATTATAAATGTCTTGTGTCCAGCGACTTATCAAAATAAATCATGAATTAGCGAATCCTTTTTTTATCCACGATATTAATTTATCAGTTTGCATTAAAATGCAAAGCCAACCTGTATAACTTTATATAGAGCAGCAGAGGGTATCCATACATGAAATTACAACTTGTTGCCGTTACTATTAGCCTGAGTGTTCTTGCTGGAATCTTTCTGTTAAATAATCACTCAATGCAAGCAAATGCAGCAATGGTTAGTCAATCTGGAGCATTGCTAGGATATGGTGGACAGATTTTTGGATTGGTGGATGTTTCAACAGATACTCATAAGACAAAGGTCAATATAGCATCGGATTTCCTTCCTCCTTCTGGTAAAGTCTTTGAGGTTTGGATGGTTGATGGAAATTATGCCGCTTCTGGATATCCACTGAGCCTTGGTCAGATTTCTTCTGATGGAACGCTCACATATAATGAGAATTTGGTCTATGCTCCCACATATTCAGATTTAGTAGTAACATTGGAGCCACAAGATGATAAGGATCCTAAACCTGCTTGGTCTCAATCTGTAGCAGCTTATTGGTTGGCTCCACCGTTTGGGCAATAGATAGGCTGATTAAAACTTAGAGACAAAACCTCGAAAATAGTTCTGGAAACGGAACTTGATTCAATTTTATAATTACATTTTATTTAGTGGTATTATTTATTTTAAT
>JAJPIN010000146.1 GCA_021324715.1 Nitrososphaeria archaeon | reverse complement strand
TTTCGACATTGCATCTAAATATTCTGCAGCTGTATAACGAACTCGCGGATTAGTTACATTCATTTTATGAAAAATTCCGCGACTTAATTGACGCATATTTGCATCGTTCAATAAATAAAATAAGTATTGTTGATTCAATCTGTATTGTGGATGTTTAGATGTCAAACGACATTTAATAAATTCATGATCAAAAAGTTTGACTTGTCTAGTTTCACGTTGTCCATTAATACCAAAAGGATATAAATCTGGAAAACACATTAAATCTAAATATTGTTCACGATTATCCAAAGGCAAGTCCTGAATTTTTAACATTTGGTATAAGGCTGTCGAAGTTTTATTTGCTTTCTTTTCATATAAGGGATAGATAGTATATTGTTCGTAATAGCCATCATTTTCATCAGTAACTTGAGTTAATATTGCTTTCTGTTGACCCTCTAATATAACTTCTTTATCAATTTTTATCTCTTCTATCGGATCATTTAATAATTCAGCCTCTTCATCCAATGTCGCTTCGGCATTATTTTCTGTCTCTTCCATGTGGAATTCTGAATTTTTTTAATTTTGCCAAACTTATATCATTGTGACTATTTGGCAATATAATATGAGAGTATAAAGCATTATCGTGCTTTAACCACGTTAAAGCGTCAAATACTTTTTTAACATCAACTATCTCTTCCCAAATAATCTTTGATTTTGTCGGAACACCTCTAACTAAAATATATAATTCGTGATTATTATTTATTGGGTCAGTATCATGACATAATTTATTGAATGTCTCCTGTAACGGAAGTAGCAAATGAAATGTTCTGCCTTTAACTTTTTGTACCATTTGCCTTTGAGGCAATTTTTTATTCATAACTGTTCCCATTTTGAGGACAGTTTGAAACGCTTTAGCTCTCTGTATAAAAATTTTTTCAAATGTGTTAAGAGATGATATTACTTCGGGCACATTATGTGTGAAGAGATTATTCAAGATGCAATATGCAGGCATTAGGCCTTTACGAAATTTCCCTGCACAATAATTACATATATATTCCGCATTAATTTTTTCTTGTTGTACGTGTGCCATTAAATCTCTCCAAATTCGAATATCTATTTGTGCTTTAAGACTATTGACTTTAGAAACATTTTTTTTATAACATAATTTCTCACAAGATACGCAAATATGCCGTGGTGTGTCTGTTGAACGTTTAGTCAAAGCCTTAAACGCTTTATGATATTTAAAAATAATATCATCATCGCTCAAAATTGTATCTGTCTGTTGATGTTTATACATATCTGCTTTTTCTTCTGCAGCAGTTACCATTTCACTCAATGTGTTCAAATCAGCATCAGTTAATGCCTTATTCAGATTTTCCATCTTTCGATAAAAATTTTTAAGTTGATAAATTAAACGCTTAATAAATCTTACTTGTGGAAAATGAGGCGATAATAATTGAGTTGGAAGAAACATTCCTTTGCAAAGTGTTAAATCAATATGGCAGCTACGCGTATGGCCCAATTTCTCATTTGAAGTTTTCATAGTACATTCATGAATACTTTGTATCAATTTTGGTACATTCTTTAAAGTACATATATTTACGGTTTCGAGGAACTTCTGATAACGATCAATTAAAAATGGATTGTCAATTTTACATGAAGTATTGCACAACCACGATTTTTTTGCTTGTATTAACGGTAATATATTCATAACTTGTCCTTTCGTATTCATTACCAAAGGTTTCGATGAAGTTACATTTTTTATTAATGGTAATATATTCAGAACTTCTTCTTTCGTATTCAAAGGTTCCGATGAAGTAACATTATGATATGTAGAATCAATGAAATAATTTTCAGACGAGGCTGTATGTCCAGATTTGCCACATAACGCATCTAATTTATCTTCAATTGTAGAACATTTTGCGACAAGGGTCAAATTCACTTCTGCTTTCTTTTTAATCAAAGCTAACATTTTATATATATTGCGAATATGATTGTTTCTAATACACATGCACCAACGTACGATTTTTTCGGCTTCCAATCGTTTCTCAATATGACCTTTAATACTGAGTTTTTTAATAATATTTTTTATAAATACTTCTGAAGATTGACGAAGTCTTATGGTGTTTTTCGACCAGAATTTATCATACTTTTTAGTGATTTTTTTGGCAATGTCACAATTATTTATTTCAAGTTTAGATTTTCTTTGATAATATCGCTTATTATAAAGCCATTTGTCATCAGAATCCAATCTTTTCTGTCTATTTCGTTCATGCTGAAAGTTTGTCGAATAACGCATACGTTTCTTTGCGCGTCTATTCTCTAAATTCTGTTCATATCGATATTGATCCTTAACGCGTTCATTTTCTAAGTTACGTTGATATCGATTGCGCTTTTTAACGAGTTTATCTTCTATGTTTTTTCTATATCGATCGCGCTTTTTAGCGCGTTTATCTTCCATGTTTTCTCTATATCGATCACGCTTTTTAGCGCGTTTATCTTCAATGTTTTCTCTATATCGATCGCGCTGTTTAGCGCGATTATCTTGTAAGTTTTGTCTATATTGATCGCGCTGTTTAGCGCGTCTATCTTCTAAGTTTTGTTTATATAGATTGCGCTGTTCAGCGCGATTATTCTCTAAATCTTGCTCATATGAATCTTGTTTTTCAGCC
>JAJPIN010000200.1 GCA_021324715.1 Nitrososphaeria archaeon | reverse complement strand
TCTTTAGAGGACTTGTGTGTTATAAATGGAATAAGAAAAACATTTGATATGTCATAGACCAGCTTGTTATGTTGTGTGAATATTATTGTCTTGATATCTTTGTTTTCACATAATATCTTTCTAATTTCATCAATTTTTGACCTGCTATTGAGTGCAATATCCATTGCTTTGTTCCTTGCTAATAAGGCATGTCTTGCCACAATATTTTTTGATGAGATGAAGATTAATCGCTTGAATGCGTCGCGAGAATTCATTTTCAGTCCGATTTTTTTTAAACATGTATGATATATCCTCATATTTTCTTTATATTTCAAATATTCTTCTGTTGACATGAACGTTTGTCTTTTTTCAATAGTATAATTTGCAAGATAATTATTTTTGGCTAGTTCTTTTGCTGTAATTTGAAATACAGTTTTTCCAATTAAGAAAGGAAAGTCTTCCTCCAAATGATCTTCACGTTCTATAGTAGCGGTAAGTCCTAATCTGAACGGTGCTACAAATGTTTCTGCAATAAGCCTATATGATGGGGCAGGTAAATGATGTACCTCATCAAAAATCAATAACATAAACTTGTTTCCAATTAAATGTCCCTTAATATATGCAGAATCATAAGTTGATACGGTAATCGGTTGTAAATTTTCAAGTCCTCCTCCAATATTTCCTATTTCAATATTGAAATTTAATGACAGTATTTCTGTCCACTGTTTAATTAGATCAAGCGTAGGTACGATTATCAGTGTTGGAGAATTAACAATTTCAATAATTTTTAACGCAATTATCGTTTTGCCAGCCCCTGTTGGCAGTACTATTGATCCCCTTTTATTAAAACACCAATTTTCAATTGCTTCCTGCTGGTAATCACGCAGCTTAATCTTCAATTTGGGAAGATTCCCGAGGGGTAACAAATCCAGAACTTTGTCCTCATATCTTACGTTCCTTTCATTGAGATATTGAGTTATTTTTTTATAGTTTATACCATTGGAATATAAGCAGTTATCCTTTGAATTGACTTTAGAATAGGGCAAACTATCAAGTCCCTTTACTACAATAGTTCCTTTTTGATATTCAAGCGTAACATGGCTATAACTCAATTTGTTATATTTTGTTGCTGATCATTTTTAAATTATATCAGAAATCATGAATTCATTACTTTTGCCGAGTTGCCACTGTAGAGATAATCGTGCATATTACGTAAGGCAAACTAATTATTATAAAAAAATAGAGTTCTAAGATAGCTAAATCATTAATGAAGCGGCATTCAAATCCACATAGAAGGTTCATTACTAAAAACTGTTGTTCTTTGAAGTAGATCTAACTCGATATGGATTTTCTCACGAAGCATTTTGTTTGATTGTATCGATTTGGTATTTGTTAATTTATTCTTGGCTTCATTCTGCATAGTCTCTCTACCTTTTTCTTTCCCTATAATATTCTTGAATAGCCCTCTCAATTCATGGGTTAGATCTGGTTGATTTTCCAACTGGTCTATTTTTGAATTCATCGTTATTACTAAAAACCAGTCTTCCTAATAATAATCCATAGTTAAAACTATTTGTCAAAGGACATAATGGATTTGAATAAGTTGAATTGCCGTATTAATATGAAAAGATTATTCTGAGTACAACTATCCTGGAAGTGGATTTAACTTGAGTGTATCACAAATAAAATCATGAATATATTCAATAATGACTTTTCAAGGTATGTGGCATGACAATATATGTAAGCTTCAATATTAACAGGTAACAAGAGATATCTGGTGTGCATGTCTATCGATACAATTGACAGGATTAGAGATGAAGTTATCAATTGCAGACTATGTAGCTTGTGCAAAAATAGAACAAATGCAGTTCCTGGCGAGGGTAATTTTAAAGCTAGTATCATGTTTGTTGGAGAGGCTCCAGGGAGGAACGAAGATGAGAAAGGTAGACCATTTGTTGGGTTAGCAGGAAAAATCCTTGACGAAACTTTAGCCAAAGTAGGTATAGTTAGATCAAGAATTTTTGTGACTAATATTGTAAAATGTAGACCTCCTCAAAATAGAGTTCCCACAGAAGATGAGCGACGTGTTTGCTGTAAATATCTCGATAGAGAATTATCAATTATCTCGCCCAGAATTATTTGCGTACTTGGTAGAACGGCCTTTCAATCTTTAATTGGTGTTGGAAACATACTTGCAAACCGTGGAAAGTTGATTGAAAAAGATAGGAAACTCTTTTTCATTACAATACACCCAGCAGCAATAATTTACAATAATAAACTTCGCTGCACGCTAGAGAAGGATATGCAAACATTAGTTTCTGAATGCAAACGACTAAACATTCCTATATAATATCCAAAAGAATTATCGATTAAATGTTATCATTTTTAGAAATTTTCAGCTTTGGTTTTCAGAGCTATGTTCATCTTATCAAAACTCTCCCTGAGATCTTCATCCAGCTTATCGCCAACTAATTTCACACCCAATCCTGTGAATATTTCTTTGTGTATGAATGAAACTTTATTGTCAGTAGATTTTTCAATAATAAAAATTCGTTCGCCGTCAAATATGCCAGGCAAAAATGATTTTCCTTTCCATCTGAGCTCTTTGTTTATTTCTAATCTAGTTATCGTAGGATAATATGTTCTCTGTTTTCCCCTCACAGTTTGAATCTTGACCATAATTTTAGATCCTAATTTAGCGTCGCCAACTACCTTTATCATAAATGGATTCCATGATTCGTACTCTTCAAAATTGATAAGAATCTTCCAAATTTTTT
>JAJPIN010000240.1 GCA_021324715.1 Nitrososphaeria archaeon | reverse complement strand
TCTTTAGCAGCTGGATTTTCAAAGGCATCGAAGGAGTTTAACGTTCGCATCCTGGGAGGAGATACAAATGAATCTAAAGAGTTGATAATTGATTGTAACATGATGGGTATTACGACCTTACCAGATAACAAAATTCCAAGGAGAAAGGGCGCAAAGGCAGGAGATATAATAGTAACATCTGGAAAATTTGGATATACTTCTTCAGGATTAAAAATTATCCTATCCAATTTTAATGCTGAGAAGAAATTCAAATTAAAATCCTTATCGTCAGTAACATTTCCAAAACCGCAGATAGAATTTGGGTTCTGCCTTGCAAAATATTTTTCATCCTCCATTGACTCAAGCGATGGACTATCTTCTTCACTGTACGAACTTGCACATAATAGTAATAAAGTTGACTTCCTTCTTAATAAAATACCAACACCAAAAGAATTACGTGACTTTTCTGATTTGAATTCTATTAGTATCGAGAATTTGCTATTTTTTGGTGGAGAAGAGTACGAGACGATTGCGACAGTTTCCAAATCAAATTTTAAGAAAATGGTTAGAGATGCAGAAAAGCACAAAATCCAGATTTATCAGATTGGCGAGGTGTTAGATGGTAGCGGAAATGTAATGTACGAACAAAGAGGTACTCAAAAGCATGTCAGAAATGAAGGATTTGTGCATTTTGCAAAATAAGCTTTGTTCGTTAATATGTGTCAGTCTTTTTTATAGGGGTTTATACTCTTCTCCCTCTTCGGCCACCAGGTTTTCTGGTTGTATCATGAGGTATTGGAGTTACATCATCAATCCTACCTATTCTAAAACCAGCTCTAGCAAGCGCTCTTATTGCAGCTTGAGCACCAGGTCCGGGAATACGAGGCCCCACACCTCCTACCGCTCTCACTCTGATATGAAGAGCGTTGATACCTTTAGTTTTTGCAATATCGGCTGCCGCAACTGCAGATTTCATTGCTGCATATGGAGATGATTCATATCTGTCAGCTGTAACATGCCTTCCGCCAGAGCTGAAGGCAACTGTTTCAGCGCCGCTAATATCTGTAATATGAACAAGGGTATTATTATAACTGCTAAATATATGGGCTACACCCCATTTGTACTCTATGACTTCTTTAGCTTCTGACATTAAATATGTAAATCTAAATTTTTTAAAGGGTGTTAAAAACCTATCCTACTTAATCAACTGATGAAACGACCTTAAATCCCAAATTAAATTAAATTCTGAAAAGGGAACTTCAAATATCTCAAATAATCAAATTTGTTTAGCAATTAGCATAACTTTAATGAAGCGGATATTCCTCTAAATTATTTATGAAATGGTTTAAGCATGACAAGGCTGACGATGGACCTAAACCTAAACTTCTGTCTTGCAAATATTGTGATATGAAATTTGAAGAAAAAGAACGGTTAAAGAGACATATCAGAAAAGCCCACAGCGAAAAAGGTGGTGACATGCCAAAATTTAACCTTTTTGGTACATGAGATCCGTCTTGATAACATCTTAACAGCCTAAACATGTTTCCACTTTATGATGACGCTCAGAGACTACACGGCAGACCGTACGTAACTTATTTGCTAATTGCCATAAATGCAATAATCTTTGTAGCAGAAGTAATTGTTACAGGATATTTTCATAATATACCAGCAACAAATGCAATGCTAGAAAATTACGGTGCTATACCATCCAAAGTTCTTGGAGGAGACATATCTTCCGTAATCACTTCAATGTTCCTTCATGGCGGATTAGCTCATCTTATCGGCAATATGTTATTTCTCTTTATATTCGGTGATAATATAGAAGACAAGTTTGGCCGTGTAAAGTATCTTCTCATGTATATAGGATGGGGAATTGCTGCAGCCCTGGCGCATAGTCTCGTTGCAGTATCTGCAGGCGGCGGAGAAATTCCTGCAATTGGTGCGTCGGGGGCAATTTCTGGCGTGTTGGGAGCATATCTAGTACTGTTTCCCAAAGCTAAAATATTTACAGTCATTGCCGCATTTTTTATTACGACAGTAAGAATACCTGCCATAGCTTACATCCCATTCTGGTTTATTATGCAAGTCATATTGGGTTTCATAGATCAGGCAGGTGGAGTAGCTTATGTTGCACATATTGGTGGTTTTCTTGCAGGAATGTTAACCGCGTATATATTTAAGAATCTAATACCTCAATATGGAATGGTAACACCCCAAATGCAATATCCAAGAAGGGATAGTCATAATGTGACTAATATGCAAGACATGTCTATTCATACACAACCAGAAGTTATTAAAGGGTCTAATTATTATGAAATTATTGCCGAAATGCCAGGACTCGAAGACCAATCAGAGATACAAGCGAATTACGAGCAGAATACTCAGAGCGTAAGGGTATTTACCAGTGGTCCTAGAAAATATGATATAAACGTTAGAATACCTGATATTCAAGGTCAAAATATAAAAATTGATCAAATAAAATATCTTAATGGGATAGTAAGGATTCGGATTTCCAATCAAATGTCATAGGTGTTTTTGCTCGTTTTCTCACAAATTCAGTTCCAATTATACTTCAATATAGGTTGACATAAATCATTTATTAACTTCATCTATTACTGATGAATCATGTAAGCTCTTGCTTAATTCCCTGTATTTCTTATTAATAAATTCCAATGATTCTACAAGCTTCTTTGTTTTCGCATATTTGAATCGTACTAACTCCTTGTGCCTCCAAAAATGTTTGGCATCTGCTACATAAATGGTCGTAAAATAATCAGGACCGATTAAATTATCTGGTAATTTAATATTGTGAGGAAAAAGAAATTCAACACCAAACCACTCATCTCCGTCAGGGTAATCATTACCTGTTATAATATCAAAATATAGATGTAGTTTATCTTCTACAGTGAAACCTTCATCTTTTATCAGAGGGTGCCTAACATTGGATTTATGATAATCTATTTTTAGCAATTCTACCTCGAAATATACCTTTATTATAGCGCGCCTAAAAATTTCATTGGATTCCCTCAGATTCAAGGATACTATAATAACAAATGATGACTATTTTATAATCCTTTTAGGAGAAGAATGAAAAATTTGTGATCTGTTCTTGAAATCTATAGAATATATGGAAAGGTCTACATAATTAATATACTAGCAAAAAATCTAAATCATCAATTAGGCGGGGGTCGCCTAGCCTGGTAGGGCGTGGGATTGCTAATCCCATGTTCGCAAGAACTCGTGGGTTCGAATCCCACTCCCCGCGCTTATATGTCTCGGGTTCTACTCCTGATGGTCCTTATAGATACCAGAAGTGCAAGATTCTTTCATTAGAGGAGACAAATGTAAAATGAATACGCAGCATGAAGTAGAGGGTGGACTTGAGGATTTGCAAGAAAAAATCCGTTTGATTACAATGTATCAAAGACCATACATTGCAAACTCCCTAAAAAATATGGCACAGAAATCATCCTACAATGTCAAAGTAATATGTGAATACATTATGGCTGAACAGAACGAGATTAATATAAAAGAATCAACTAAGGAGGGCAAAATAAAATGCTTGGTCAGACTCTCATCGTACCTCAATCACAAGTCATTTAACAAGCTATCTAAACAAGATATTTTACAGTACCTCACAAGTCTTAAGAAACCAGAGTCCATTGACCCTCAGCACAAGAGCATTGGAACTTATAATGGAAGGCAGACCGGCTAAACGGCTAAACTGAGTTCAGAAAAATTTATAAAGTTTTATAGTTTTATAAATCGGCACTTGGATATGAGTAGCGACCATTCCAACTCAAAACAAGAAATTATTGAACGCATCAAATCAATGGTTTTCCTATGCATATATTGTGACAGCGCTAATCCTATCGCAGCTTCAGTTGTCGATTATGAACATCAAGGCAGCACATCCTATGCAACAGCGTTTTTTATTTGTCCTGATTGTCGCAATAAATTTGTTGTAAAAATTCAAGATTTAGGAAAGGTCGGAGACTCTTGACTTCTAGAATAGAATCGTCAAGGGATTTAAAACCCGCCGATTCTCTCTTTTACCGCGTCAAATTCAAGGACCTTAAAGGTAAATTAAGTATTAGATGCAGCACAAACAATTCTCATCTCTACCTTTAGCTTATTATCTAGTCTTGGACTTTCTGAAGATATTTATTTGTTTTATGACTTCCCTACGGAGTTCTCCTAGCTTAATTGGTTTCTGCAGGAAACCATTAATTACCCTGTTTTTTATGTATTCTTGGAATAAGTTATCATTTACCTCAAAGGCAGTCATAAGTAACGTTCTTACTGAGGGATTAATTTTTTTTACCTCATAAACTAAATCTAAACCATTGATGTCCGGCATTCTCAAATCTGAGATTACGAGTACATATCCGCTGTTATTAAACCTAAAATGTTCAAATGCCACCGTAGCATCAGTAAATGTGAATATTGACACTCCCTTGATATTATGTAAGGCTTCACGGAACAGGTTAACAATGTCTAATTCATCATCTATAATGGCCACAAGCCATTTCTTATCCACTTAAAACGAACAACCTTCCATCAATCTTCCGATACCTGAAACTGGTTATCTATTATATAGAGACACATCTTAATAAATAATAAAATAAATTTGCTTGACCCAATTTTTAGATGATAATGAGAATTTTCTGCCTTCCGACAGATTTAATGAGTATCGTTCTTGCAATAGGACGGAAACATTTCATTTTCCCAAGTAAAACGTGTTCACGTTAGATATTCTTAATAACATAAATAAAGGATTTCTAAGATGAATCTTGGGGTCATTCCGTGAGTTCGATTATCTTATAGAATAGGATATGCTATTAACACAGGATGGTTTCTACAACTTCATAGAGTTTGCCCAGTGAGTCTAAAGATAAATTTCATTTGACGGTATTGAAAAGTGCATCTCAATACTTAAATTAAAATCGCAATCACAGAATTTTGTGTATAAACAATTTATCATAATT
>JAJPIN010000226.1 GCA_021324715.1 Nitrososphaeria archaeon | reverse complement strand
TAAACATAATAAATCATGGCGGCTGGAACGACCTGTTTAAACTGTGGTCATAGTAGAAGTCAGCACTATTTTATGATATGGCAGCACGAATTACCGGGAGATACTGGTACTAATTATTGTAAGGTTTGCAATTGCAAAGAATTTCAAGAAAAATAACTGAATCAATTAGAATCGTATTAAATATTCACAAGAAGACTGAATAAGTAAAAAATTGATCAGTGTATACTCTTAATTGTCAGTTTACTTTTGCGGTGCCGCAGGTTCTTTATTTCCCATATCGTTCGTTTTAAAAACTGTCCCATAGATTGGTGTTTCACCAAAGTGCATTTCAAACTTGGCTGGTTCAAAGGTTGGATCAAACCAAATTGATATTAGGTTATTGTTAATGATCTTTATCTCAATTGGAACGTCGGCTAAAGGCCCTTCCTTCAATGTAACTGTTGCAAGACCCTTGTACGTTACTGTATCGTTTTCAGTTTTCACATCGGTAGGAGAAAAATTCGATATATGATGTTGATGTCTAGCGGACCCGTTTACCATGGTCATGGTAAATGTTGCATCGAACTTTGCCGGGTTGGTTTGATTGAAATCTGTCATTGTCTTGTTTATTATATTGGTTACCCAATTCCCCGACAAGATCCATTCCGGAGACTTCATTGGTTCTGAATGCTGAATGCTTGCAATGCTTCCGTAATTCGACCCTTTTTCCATACTTCTTCCCATGTGTGAATATGGCACTGCATGGGTTACAACAACCAAGGTCGGAACGAAAACTAATACGAGGCCAATTAATACAATAGCGATAAATTCCTTTTTCTTAAACGTTGAAAGGCTAAGGGACAGTACAATGGCTGTAATAAATGAAGCCAGCATTGTAGTCTTCATTAGTAACTCTTAATACGCTATACAAATATTTAAGAAATTATTGCTTTAGTTTCCAATAGTGGAAATTTCAAAGAATAGTTGAGTATGAGTATGTCTTTTTTTCTAATTCATGTTGTTCATGAAATCTACTAATTCCAGTTTAACTTTGGCATCATTCTTTTCTAGGCTCAGAGCATCCAACCCTTGCCTTAGTTTCTTTATGTCATCTATTTGCTTGACTGAAAGGTCTGGGATTTTGAGAATATCCTCTTCCATTTTTATGAAATCCTGTATCAACTTCTTTGTATATTCGGAATTGCTCTCAACCAGGCTTACGGTGGCGAGTCAGCCTTTATATCAATTCCTATACTAAGTTACAGGAAAGGATCTCCCTCTCCTACATGTGACTTAGGTTTTAAATTAATAAATGCCATAATGCAATCATGGGTCGAACGATTCCATCTTATAGAATTGCATCAGAAATGGAAATAAGGAAATGGAAACCGTTTAGAAAATTGTTGGACAAGAAAGACAGAAAAACATTTGATGATATGGTATCTATTCCACGATTCTATAAGGTTGCGGGCACTATGGCTTGTAGACCTGTCTCAATTCATCCAATTTTAATGTCGATTATATTTGAACGCTACAAGCAATTAAGGAAAGATGACAGCAATAGATAATAAGATTCCTTTAGCACCAGTTGAAAGTGGGAATAGCAAATGATAACTGCATCTGACAAAGTGGTAGTGACAATACTAGTTCTAATTGCAGTAGCAGTATTTCTTGCAATATTCTTTGCTGTATTGAATTGGAATTACCCTAAAGCGATCGCAGTATATGGACACACTGATCCTTTCGAATATTATGAATACCCTACATCCGTCTAGGCTCTATTCTTCTGAATATTGCAATAATATTTGGTTTGGATTGACTAGAGTCGAATAGTATCAAAATTCCGAATTAATGTACATATCATTTTTCCCTGCTTCGATAATCAGTTATCGACTAATAGGCAAACTTAATAGACTATTTTACATTCATGGTTGACATGGAACAAACAACAATGTTAGCAATCATTGCTCTAGCACTAGCATTAGGGCTAATGACTGGTGTGTTGGTAGTTGAAACAAACATAGCAAATGCAGTAAATGAACACGCCATTAAGGCATGTCAGAAGTCCAAGGGTAAAGTCCCGTTCTGTATCGTCTAACTTAAACCCCTTTTTTTTGGATATCGATTTAAAAGATTGATTGCCTTGCATCTGCCACGGCTCGATATTGTTGATGATTTAGATTTTAAATTCAATAGTCGATAACTTAAGTGAAATTCATATTTTCTAATCGTTTGTTCAATTTGCTTCTATTTGGTAAACTTTGAAACTAGGAATAAAAAGAAAGAACATTACCTGGTAGATTACTTTATTATCTACTAACTGATCCTCTGATCACTTATCCTCTGATCACTAATGATAAGGATCAAAGTAACATCACTGATTCAAATAAACCTTGCGTAACTTTTTTCCTAGCTGGTTTAAATATTACGAATCCCCAGTATACCATTACCTAAACACAGGCAACTGGTGGCTCGGTTGTTTCTTGTTCATCAGTCTACCGCGTTTCCATCAGTTGCCTAATACTCTTTATTATAGTTATGTTATTTTATTTTAAACCTTAAGTTACTTACGCTATAACTGATATAATTAAGTGAAATTCATTTTTTCCAATCGTTTATTCTGGTTATCTGATAATAATTGTTCGACTAATAAAGAATCTTCATATAACCATTTTCATTAATTAGAGGGACATGAAATCGTTACTTCTGTTTGTTGCTGCCATCACGGTAATCGCGAGCATGATGGTATCAACTACGCAAATTACAAAAATAGTATACGCGGATCCTGATGGAAAAAGCAAAGCCTAGATAGGGGAAGGGAGTGCTGCTGGATCGGCATGCCAAAAACCAGATGGTTGCAAAGCAGCTAAGGACCTTCTCGGCGATCCCCTCAATAAATTCACAAGAGAACAGTGTGAAGACCATTCAGTTGATGGTAAGTGTAAACAGGCAAAGTGATTCCGTTTTTTGCGACGGACCCATTTTTTTATTTTATTTTATATCTATCTTAGTACCGGTCGCTAAGGACATGAATCATAAATAATTTTCACATTATCTTCGCCGTGTTTTCTTATCTCTTCATCTATTTCAGGATCCTTATCTTGGTATTTGTTCCATCTACCTTTGAGTTTTCTTTTACCAACTGATAGAAAGATAGATGCAGATTCTTCGAATGGATTATCTATTGTTTGTAGTGAATCCTTTATCTGTGATTCAAAATGCGCTTCATAGATAGGAAATACATTACCGCATTCGTAGCATTGCACAAATTGATCGTAATCGGGAGGTTTTACTTCACCTTTCTCTAGTATTCTAGGTTGTAATTTATTATGAATTTCGTACTGTAGACAATGAGGGCTTTCTCTTATTGTTCCGACATCATCATCATTGAAATCGACAAACGCATAAAAACTATTGTCACTGTTATTCCTTAGTTCTGAAGTGTATCCTGTCTTAATTTAACAGTAGTTAACCTATTCACGTAATAGTATAATTAGGCAGAGTATAGGAGATCTATTTATGAACAGTGTCAAGTTCAATAAATTCCTAAAAGCAAACATGAACGTCATTATTCCGGTAATCCTTACTGGAGTAGTGATATTTGTTGGTGGTTTTGCAGAGTATCTGGCCGAATACAAACAGCCAGGAGCGAATATAACTAAATTTGGCGATGCCCTTTGGTGGTCTGTGATTACAATTACAACTGTAGGGTATGGCGATTATACTCCAATTACGCCCGTCGGGAGGATAATAGGAACAATAGTAATGTTTGCAGGCATTGGTATCGCTGTAACATTAGTAACCGTAATCGCGCAGTCGAGAGTTCAACGTATGCAGGAAAGATTGAAGTCAAAGACCGATGCTAAGGCTGGAGTATTAGCGAAGGAGATGAAGGCAACTATACAAGACAAAGTCGAGGGAATCGAGAAACTGACTAAAGAAGAGTTTGATGGGCTAATGATCATGATGAAGAGTTTACGTCTCACTCTAATTGAGGGGTCTAAAGAGATTTACAAATGCCCAAGATGTGGTCAGCAACTACCGTAGCAAGCATAAATTTTGTAGTAATTGATGATTAGCGCTTAGTCTATTTGGTGTTTACTTGAAGATAGCGGGAAAAGCCGGCCGACAAGCAAGCAAATAACATTCTATATTGTTAAAGATGGTAACATAGGTTATGAAAGAGTCTGTAAAGTTCTGTCCTAATTGTAGTTCTACCTTAAAAGAGTGGATTTTTGAATATGAGAAACCAATCAAAGTTCCTAATAAGTTACAATGTCACAGATGTGGTGAAATAGTTACCATATATCATACATCTAGCCTTTTATGAATTACAAGAAAGAAAATATTATTGAAATAATTGGGAGTTGTATATACGCTATTTAGATGGTGGTAAGGCTGAAGATACATTGTCCCCCTGTGGTTTGATTCCGGCTTTTAATAATATATCAGGATCAATCTTCTCTGTTGTAGCGGCAGGTGAGGAGGTCACATTTGATTGGGACAGTAGAGGTAATGAGGTTTTGGTCGATGGCGGTGCTTGCGATGCACAAATTATTGCATAATTAATATCGACTATCTTAATCGCATTTCTATCTGAAGATGTCAGTTTTAAGAAATCAATTACCTTCTTCTTTATATCAGCCACTTTGTGTGGATCGTCTAGCACCTTTATATCAAGTTCTGTGTTAGCAGGAACGTGAGCCCTCTTTGCTACTTGTGGATTCGGTATCACAAATACAATTTTATCCCAATGCTGTACATTTTCTTCTGGACAAACATTTGTCTGTACGTTTGATTCTGGTTCTGTTGTTATATCCTCTTCCGATGGAAAAGCATTGGCTTGAGAAGATACAATAGTACTATATGGAGCGTGACCCAAATTATACAACGTTTTGATATCTGTAGCAAGCAAATTACCTGCGCTATCAGTATCTATACCAGTAACATTAACCGGCAACGTAAACACATTACCTGTCCGCGCACATACACCGCCCGTACTTGATGGAGTGTTATATTCAGTTAGCCTATTCAGAAGTTCACCTGCGTCTGTAAGTATTTTTCCATTGACTATTGCGAGTGTATCTCCACCTGCCCCTTGATCACCAAACGGCACATCGCAAGAAGCTAATACTGTTCCAGAATTACTATCTATTTTGAATATAGTCTCTGTATTACTACCTGAAGGAAGGTAACTTAATGCCCACAAGTCCTTTCCATCAAAGTCCAGCGCACCTATTCCACTGCCGTTGGAACCGAACGGATCAGGTATTGTAGAAATATCTGGTCCCCCCGTTGGTGCTATTTTGTGTATTTTTCCATCCCCCTGAAAACTATTCCCAACGAACGTATACCAAATATTAGTTCCATCAGACGCTATCCCTCTGCCATTCTCAACACTAGATGTTGGCACTCGAGATATAGGAGTAGTGGTATCTGTGGTCGGATCGAAGTGGTGTATTTTTGATATGGTTCCTGCTTCTATTCCCCAGACTTGGGATGAAGTCGCTAAATGAGTGGCATATACACTTCTGTTACTTATTGTCGGAAGTAGGAGCATAATTGCTGCAAGTCCTATTATTAGACCCTTAGTCATGAACGCACGAATAGAACGATTAGTACACTTTATTTTTAACAATATCAAATAAACATAGACGAACATATAAGAGAATTGCTTATCATTAGATAACTGATCATCTGATAAGGAAATTTTGAGCCTGTGATTGGGCAAGAATCTGCTACGGAAATTTTCAAGAGGTAATGCCGCGCCTAGAGAACGAGATTGCCAAAATTCAAGAACTAATATTCTTAGATGAAAAACTAGGACGCTAAAAGCAATTTTTTTCCTACAGGCCGTTAAAAGAAGGAACTTTATAATTAAAAACGAGTCTATAATTAACTACCTTTCTTTCTTGGAGTGTTCCAATAAGGACTTCTACATTTAGGACATGTTTTAGGTACATCGTCTTTATTTCTCGGGCACCAAATGTGGTCCACACCTATCACATTTGAAGGCTTTAGTTGTAATCTTGGCCACATCTTAGCATCAAATATCTCAATGTTTATCCTCCTTCTATTTTTCAATGAATATTCGGCAGTCGCACTTTTTGCAATAGTTATAACCTTGCCTATCTTGTACATGGTTACGTTTAGCATGATGACATCGAACGCATCTGGCTAGTCATTCGGATCCTTCATTGCGTATAGTATCTTGTTCTATCCACATGATATAATATATGTGCGTAAAGTTTTATAACAAATTATGGACTTTTTATTACAAATTATATAAAGATTAAAACTTTATTATCTTCGTTACTATCTTCTCATATAGATGATTGTTGGATCATTCTGATCTATGGTATAATAAACTAAAATAAAATCTTAATTCCGTGAGTTCTTCGGAAAAATTCCTTACATCCACATCTTAGACATTTGAACACATTTGAGATTTGCCTGAAAAATCTGCACTCTCGTGAGAAAGACACCGTCAGCATTTAAATACTTTAAAAATCCTCAGTAGTCAGGTTTAGTAACTCGTTTATTTTAGATTCCTACTTTTACCTTATTAGATTGTTGCGCATGTTACGTGAAAATGACATATAGGATAAAAGTGAGCGTAAGGGACCCCCGTTAAGGTGATTGATAAGATGAATAGAAATAGGGAAATAACTAGTGAAATTTTGGTTGTTATTGGAGCAATATTTATAATTGGATTCTCCACACAACATGTTTTTGCTATTGGACCAGAAGGATCTATGTATGTGGGCAATGGTGGTAGTCATACCGTATCGGTTATTGATACCAAGACAAATACTGTAGGCTCTCCCATAGTAATTGGCGGTTCTGCTGAAGCGATTGCGTTCGATTCAGCACATAAGAGAATGTATGCCGCGACTCCTGTTGACGGCGTATTTGTTATTGACACCAAGACAAATACTGTAGTTAAAACAATACCAATTGATGGTGTCAGTTCAGCAATTGCGTTCGATTCAGCACATAAGAGAATGTATGTCGCTAGTAGCCATGATGATAAAGTAAGAGTTATTGATACTAATACAAATACTGTGGTTGGCTCACCTATAGCGGTCGGCGATTTCCCTCGTGGAATTGCATTCGATCCAATACATAACAGGATGTATGTAGTAAACGCCGGTGATGAGAATGTAATGGTCATTGACACTAATACTAATACCGTAGTTGGCTCACCAATATCCGTTGGTCATGAGGCTTTTGGAATTGCATACGATAACATAATGCATAGGATGTATGTCACCAGCACTATTCCTACCGGTAGAGATGAGGTATGGGTTATTGATACTAATACTAATACATCACTTGGATCAATATTAGTTGGAGACGGGACTATAGCAATTACGTTCGATAATATACATCAAAGAATGTATGTCCCTAATTTCAACACCAACGATGTATATGTTATAGATAGTAATGGCCGTCAGGTGATAGGCTCACCAATACCCATCAGTCCCGTCAGCGAAGATTGCTGTGCTAACATTGCATTCGATCCAATACATGAGAGAATATACGTTACTAATGGTTTTGTCGATACCATTACCGTTATTGATACTAATACAAATACAATAGTTGGTTTACCTCTTATTGCAGGTGCAACCCCAACAGTAATTGCTTTTGCGCCGCCATCAACGTCAACAAATGTCTTTGGATCAATACTACCCTAAACATTTTTTGCCCATCATTTCATTTATTCAATACCATCTTTAATAACCTCAATATATTGTATTGAGCATTCACCATTTTCTTTGAGGCCCTTATCCTATCCATTGGTTTTGCTTTATCATCCAACATTATTTTTCTGAATATACGACTTGAGTCCTCCAAGCATCTCATTATCATGAGCATTCGACTTTCCAGGGAAATTAAATGATTCACTTTCTATTTCCTGATTGTTGCCCTTGTTCTTATAGTCTCCGTGTATTAGGATTTAACATGAATCAGTCAACTCCACTTTTCCCACCGGTTGAACTTTTTTATAATTTATTGACCATACATTAACAAGAAGATCCACGACAGTCCTATACGCAACTACGGTTTCATTCTCTGGTGGGCTTTTGGATATTTGCCCACCAGTGAATTATCTTAAAAGTCTTGAATACATAACTGAGTTAGGGCTTATTTTTCTTCCACGTGTTAAATCAATGGATAATGGATATATCATAAAACAGTCTAGATTTCTGCTCTCTTTCTTCCATCATCGGTTAAGTAAATTTTGGTTCGACCTACTTTCTTTATATAACCATCAGAAGTCAATTCGTCTACTAGGTTATCCAGTTGTATATCTATTATTCCAATTTCTTTTCCAATCTCGTTTCTGTCGATACTTTTAATCCCATTATCTACAGTCTTTTCATAGAGTTTCCGAAGAAACTTATCTCCTATTCTTTCTTCAGACATAATTGAATATTGGACTAATGTTGCTTATGTGTTTCAATTTTTTTGGACAAAGCACTTTTTAATTGAGGTTTTTTACCTTTCTTTTTTCCCCTTCATAATTGGTATAACCGTTTTATAATTTGCTGATTTGCATTTAATTACACTGACTCAACCAGTGAGAGGAATACAATTCTGGTGGGCCTTCTTGCCAAAGCCGGCCCACTAGTTTTATTCCTTATATTATATTGTTAATAATTAAATTTACACTCAACCAAGTTGCTGGTGGATCACATAGATTATTGGTCTTGTCTGGTGTTCCACCAGTTTTAAATCAAATTATAGTTGTTGATTAGGAACTGTTACCGGTTACCGGATAACGTTCGTCCAGACAGTGATCTGACATTCATTTTAGATCCTGATGCCGTTGAAGTGTTAAATAATTTATTGTATTGTATTTTTCATGACTGCAGATTCGTTTGAAAAAGCAAAGAAGGGTATGAGAGATACTGCAAAAGGTGTCAAAGATACTGTAAAAGGTGTTGAAGATACTGCAGAAGGTGTTCATGAAACTGCAGGAGGTGTTAATGAAACTGCAGAAGGTGTTATAGAGGGAGTTAAAGATACTGCAGAGCGTGTCATAAAGGGAGTTAAGGATACTGTAAAAGGTGCTAAGGAAGGTGTTGAGGAAACCGCGGAAGGCGTCAAGGATACTGCAGAAGAAGTAGTAGACGCTGACACACATACTGGTTCGGACGACGAAAGGAAAAATAGAGAATATAGTGAATCCGGAAGCAAGGAACCGATGAATCCTGAAGATATAGCGGAACACGAGCCAACGGCAGTTAAAAGAGATCAAGGTACAGATATTGCAGACGAAGGCCAAACCGGTACAGATAGTCCTGAAGCACGTGAAAAATTTAAGAAAAGTGGAATGACAGATACAAAATAAAATATCCTAGTCTGTTAGACCCACGCAGTTAATTAAGTTTTTATCAATGCCTCTTGTTTCTGTAATTCGTAGGTATGTAACTGATAATTTACGTCTTCCTGCAGATTATGTAAACTTATTGGCTTCTGAAGGAATCCGTTAATTATCTCCTTTTTAGTAAGTTCTTGAAATATCCTATCATTTATTTCAAATCCAGTCATGAGCATCGTTCTTACAAATGTATTCATTTTTTTTAGTTTCTTTAATAATTCTATTCCATTAAGACCCGGCATTCTTAAATCGGATATTACCAGCATGTACTTTTCGTTATTGATCGTAATGTGTTCAAGAGCCAATATTGGATCTGTGAATGTAAAAATTGTAATACCATTAATCGTGCTCAAAGCATCACGGAAAAGTTCAGTGATATCTTGTTCGTCATCTACTATACCTACAAGCCTGTCTTTATTGACTGCATCAACGACCAATTAACTATACTCGCTAGATTATGCACGAACCGTGTATAAATTACTGCAAACCAATAATTCTATGATTTCCTGCTGGAAAATCCCATAATGTCAACTAACGAGTTTAATTAATGCAGGTTCAAGCGAATTTTAAACAATTCAATCTCAAGCCTTTCAAGCTACAATTCCACACTAAAATATATCTAAAGTTTGCATTATAATATGCAAAATATGCGCAGTAGAGTGAGCGTGACGTTAAAATACAATTAGACAGGAAATTTTTCAAGATTTACTTATGCTCAACGGCGATTTAAAATCTAACCGAAGCCAATCAGCAAAGTTATCCATTACTACTATTAGACGAAGACGTAAGCTTCAATTCTTGATTCTTGAAAAAATAAAGGCGATGGATGGAGTAAAAGATGTAGTATGGAGTGTAATTGTTACTGTTGTGGGTAGAAAGAATTCAATACCTCATTCGATAATTGGCGGAATTTTACACGAAACATTCACAAAAGGGAATAATACTTGAGCTATTCTAATAAGATCGGACTTTTTTAAAATTCATTGGATTTGATTTGTTAATCCTAGCCAACCATCAAATCACTGCTTACACAAATTACCAGATTTT
>JAJPIN010000117.1 GCA_021324715.1 Nitrososphaeria archaeon | reverse complement strand
TTACATTAATAACCGTAATTCAGAATTACAATTAATATGGAATTTTCGTATTAGATGAAAAACAAGAGCGAGCTAAAGTTACCTATCTATATCAATCGAATGAAGGAGGTCTTATGAAATGTCAATATCTCTTGTAATGTTAATTCCCATATTATTGACTATCTTGCAATTTCCTGCGATCGTGTCTCCATAATCTGGATTATAGTTTATAACAATGCTATTGCCACTGCAATCAAACTCATTGCTTCCAATTCCCCCGTCCATAATAGTCGTTCCAGTTCCTGCAATAAGTTGGTCGTTATCCCTGCCCCCAACGAGCAAGTTATTTCCAACTCCACCGTAAAGTACATCATTTCCGGACCCACCATCGACTAAATTTGAACCATCCCCAGGGATAATTATATCATTGTTTCGTTCGCCGTATAACCTATTCGAACCCATACCACCATAAATTATATCGTTCCCCGAACCTGCCCATACTTGATCATTTCCTTTAAGTGTATAAATGACTTCGTCAGTGCTATCACCTCTAATCTTATCGTCACAATCAGTTCCGACTATTAGATGTCCTGTCTTTTTTATTCCTGATGTACCCCCACTCAATATACTATCCCAACAATCACTCTTGAAGATCCCATCTAGAGGGTTTAAATTAAAAAAATTTTTAAACGTGTCACCAAGAATGTCGTTATCTGCTTGCAGAAATTGTGCGTTTGTATGTTGTTGTTGAAGTATTAATAACATTGAGAAAGTGAGTGTTATGATGAGAATCTTGAGATGGCGTTCCGGCAACTAACGAACAGAATTTTTTATTTCTTATTAATATTTCGGTTATCTATAGATGAGTTTACAAAACTCTCCTAACTAATTTTACTAAGCATCCGGAAAACCCATCAACTTTATTAGATCAATAAAACGCTCCTGAGTAGGTTGACACTAGTAACTCATAGATATTGATGCTCAACGAGTCTGGCAATTTTTTTAAGTTGTCAATATCCTTATCCCATTTATATCAAAATCAGTAATACCTAGTCCAGCAACCAATTCTATTACTTTAATGCTAGAAAATTATGAGATAATCGTATGATTGGAATTCCGTGCTGCCTTTAGAAACAGAATTATTAGAATTGTATTACGGAACAGTCCAATTTGTGGGTAATGTGATTTTAATTAGTACTGCACAGGCGTAATTTCTTGATATAGTTTCTGAAGATCATAAACATGACCATTTCAAGTGTCATATTACCATCAAAAGGTAGCTCGCAAATTCGTAGGGGAAAATGAAGAACGATAATAGTCCTCCCTCAGTCACAAAATCAAATTTATTATTATAAACAAGATGAGAACGGAAAATTGAATCAAAACGATATGGATCTCATTCCAATTTAGAGAATCTAATTTAATATTCTAAAATAGGTATCTTACCTAGCAAGTTTGAAAGACTATATATAGTGGAGTTTTCGTATATTAGGATTGAATTAAATGGAAAAAAACCCAGGTTGGCTTAGAGGGGTAGAAATTGGCCTTGGAATACTAATCGTAATATTATCAATTTATGCACTTGCATTTCCTGCTGCCACGTTTGTGTCTATAGTATTAATACTTGCGATAATTTTGTTCATCTTAGGAATTGAGAAGATTATCGCTGGCATTTTCTTCCATATCAAAGGAAGAGGCGCTTCTATAGGTTTAGGTATACTGATCATCATATTTGCCGGTCTTGCAGTAGCATATCCTGTAGGGACTGCATGGATTATAACAATATTCATTGGCATTGCACTGCTGTTTGGTGGTTCTGCAAGCATAGTTGAAGGCTTCTCAGGAAAGGAATCTGGCTGGAAAAGAGCCTTCCTTATTGGAGTAGGAGCATTGTTAATAATCATTGGAATCATTACCCTTGTTTCACCCCTCTTCGGTATGGCGTTTGCAGGGTTTATTATAGCAATAGGACTTTTGATAGCGGGAATTGAGATGGTTACAGCAGGCGCAACAGGCAGAGGACTGAACCTACCTTCGAAAGATAACCTCGATAGCCTCACTGGTAAAAAGTAAGAGGCTTAAATTTCTCTTACTTTAACTTTATCCAATGATGCTGCATCTATAGAAACTTATTTAATGAGCCACAGCGTTAGGGTCTTTTCAATTGATTGATAAGATCCATACATTTTGACTGCTTCACTTCGATTCCTGAAAGTCTATTGAGTAAATCATTTAATTCCTGTACTCTCCTTTCATATTCTCCTTTTTCATATCTTCGTTTGTAGAAAGTGTTGGTAATAACAGACAATAGAGTTGATATCATTGCAATGCCAAGAAACATGTAGAATATCGCTACCATTCGACCTATGTTACTAACCGGTACTATGTCTCCATATCCTACAGTCGTAACAGCCGAGACACACCACCATAATGCATCAAGGTAGGTTTTTATTTTGGTATTAGGCACTTTCGACTCTATACTGAACATGACAACCGTTCCTACTAATATGACCAATCCTGCCGCTATGATTAAATAATGGTTCTATTCATGACACATAAAGGCAAGTCATACTTTTTAAGTTAATTGTGTGAAACCCATAATCCTCAAAATAAGATTAGTTTCCCAATTGGCTAGTGGGCAATACGAGAAGAATGTTTCGATCATAGGTTAGATATGATATGGTGAGAGCCTCAGTTGAACATTGATAATTTTTCATACCTTCCGATCGTATGCCTTACATGGTGTAGATAAGTTGGAACAGATGATATTCGATAACCTCCGTCGTAAAATGGGTGATGTTCCCTCTTACCACTATCCTCAACAATGGCAAATCGTTAATATTGCCTACCAATGATCCGAGTAGCTGTGAAAGCTCTCAATATTCAAAAGAGGAAAATAGCCGATATGGCAATTGTTGTTTTTACGATAGCATCCATAATAATAATATTTGCTGATTACTTGTATCCACTTTCTGAAAATCAGAGATGGACTCTCTACATTTTTGATCTCTTTGTTACCTCTATATTAGCAGTTGATTTCTATTCCAGGATAAAGACATCAGATAATAGATTGAAGTACGTTATTGCTCATTGGTACGAATTTCCTGCAATGATACCACTTATAGTCTATGGATTCGCTGACACGTCCCTAGTAGTTCAAGAGACTATTAAGACAACTAGGTTTATAGCACTATTCAGACTCGTTAGGTTATATAATCTGGCACAAATGGTGAAGGGTAATGAAATCATATTACTCGCTTCCCTGGCCGTGGTAACGGTGATATTTGGGGGTTTCGGGATCTATATTACAGAGTCACAATCGTCAGACCGCCACGTGAACATAAGAACTTTGAATGATGCCATATGGTGGGCTCTAGAAACAATGACAACTGTAGCCTACGGTGAATTCTATCCCGTGACACCTGTCGGTAGGATGATCTCACTTGTACTTATGTTCGCTGCCATAGGAATAATATGGGAAGTTATCGCGATGATTACATCCAAACGGGTGGAAACGAGAATGAAGCGTGCCAAGGTGGGAATTGTGGAGGAAACAAAATCCTTGATAAAGGGAAAGATAGATGATATTGAGAAATTGAACAAGACTGAGTTAGAATCACTAATTCACATGATAAGATCT
>JAJPIN010000193.1 GCA_021324715.1 Nitrososphaeria archaeon | reverse complement strand
GAAGATGGTATAGTTCCAGATGTTATGATTAATCCGCATGCATTCCCGTCAAGAATGACCGTGGGTCAATTCATGGAATCTATTGCAGGAAAATCTGCTGCCCTACGTGGCAAAGTAGTAGATGGCTCAGCCTTTGTAGGTGAAAAAGTAAATGACCTTAAGGAAATTTTGGAAAAATATGGATTCAAGTCAACGGGTAAAGAGGTAATGTATGATGGACGTACTGGCAAGAAATTCAAAGCTGAAGTATACATTGGAGTAGTGTATTACCAAAAGCTTCACCATATGGTTGCTGATAAAATCCATAGTAGAGCAAGAGGACAGGTTCAGATGCTCACAAAACAGCCAACAGAAGGCCGCGCTAGAGGAGGTGGTCTAAGATTTGGTGAGATGGAACGAGATTGTTTGATTGCATATGGTGCCTCTATGATGCTAAAAGATAGGCTTTTAGAAGAGTCAGACAAAGCAGAAGTTAACATTTGTGAGCGATGTGGTCTGCTCGCCTACTATGACGTCAAACAAAGACGATACGTCTGTAGAGTTGACGGCGACAGAGCCAGAATTTCATCAGTGGCTATTGCCTATGCGTTTAAACTATTGTTGCAAGAAATGATCAGCCTTAATATAGCTCCCAGATTGGTTCCAAAGGAGAAGGTGTAAAAATCACGGAAGTTGAAGATACTCTTAAAATTTTAGGTGGTATTAGATTCAGCGTACTATCGCCTGTTGAAATTCGAAAATTCAGTGTAGTAGAAATCACTGCGCCAGAAACCTATGACGAGGATGGGATGTCTGTGCAGGGAGGCCTTATGGATAACAGGCTTGGGACATTAGAACCCGGACAGAAGTGTGGAACTTGTGGGAATACATCAGCTAATTGTCCTGGACACTTTGGTCACATCGAATTGGCTGAAGCCGTTTTGCACATAGCGTTTGTAGACGATATCCACAAGTTGTTGCTTGTTTCATGCAGATCTTGCAGTAGGATAAAACTTTCAACTGAAGAGTTGGCAAAATATAAGGATCTCAGAGACACAAAGGCTGCGTACGCGGTAATTACTCTCGAAAACATTAAAGAAGATATAATTGAAAAAGCAAAAAAAGTAAAGATATGTCCGCACTGTCAAAAGGAACAATACGATTTGGTTTTTACAAAACCAACAATATTTGTCGAAAAGACCGAAATAGGTGAAAACAGACTTCTTCCTATTACAATCAGGGAACGATTGATGAATATCCCTAACGAAGATCTAGTTTTATTAGGATATGACCCCGAGACAGCTAGACCAGAATGGTTTGTGCTACAAGTCCTTCCAGTTCCTCCCGTTACAGTTAGGCCATCGATTATTTTAGAAACTGGGATCAGATCAGAAGACGATCTCACTCATAAATTGGTTGATATTATTAGAGTTAATCAGAGGCTTAAAGAGAGTAAGGAAGCAGGTACACCTCCCCTGATAGTCCAAGATTTGGTTGATCTCCTTCAGTACCATGTAACCACTTACTTTGACAACGAGGTATCGGGTATTCCGCAAGCACATCATAGATCCGGTAGACCATTAAAGACCCTAACACAAAGATTAAAGGGAAAAGAAGGAAGATTCAGAGGATCCTTATCCGGGAAGAGAGTAGACTTTTCCAGTAGGACTGTTATATCCCCCGATCCCAATTTGACCATTTCAGATGTTGGTGTTCCAGTGGATGTTGCAAAAAAGCTTACTATCCCGGAAACAGTTAGCGAGTGGAACATCGAAGAATTAAAGAAAATGATAATTAAGGGACCAAATGAGTATCCTGGAGCAAATTATATTATAAGAACCGATGGAGTAAAAATTCGACTTGATTACGTTACCGATAGAACAGTACTGGCCGATTCAATAAGCCCTGGATTTATTGTAGAAAGACATTTACGAGATGGGGACGCAGTAATATTTAACAGACAACCCTCACTTCACAGGATGTCAATTATGGCACATTACGTAAAGGTATTGCCATACAGAACGTTTAGGTTACATCCAGCAGTCTGTCCTCCCTACAACGCTGATTTTGATGGAGATGAAATGAATCTTCATGTACCTCAGAGTGAAGAAGCACGTGCAGAAGCCGCTCTTCTGATGAGAGTTCAAGATCAGTTAATTTCGCCAAGGTATGGTGGACCAATTATTGGCGCGATAAGAGATTTCATAACAGGTGCATTTATACTTACACAGGATAAGACATTTTTGAAAGAAGAAGAATTTGCTAACCTTGCTTTGCTGGGGGGATATTCAAAGGAACTTCCTGAACCAAAACATCACGAAAACGGTAGAAAAATCTATACTGGTAAACAGCTTTTTTCACTCTTTTTGCCGAAGGATTTTAATTTTGTAATCACTTCAAAATGGAATAAAGCATCAAAAGGTGAGGGCAAAGATGTTGTCATAAAGAATGGTGAGTTGATAAGTGGCGTTATTGACAAAGCCTCAATTGGTGCAGAGGAACCAGATAGTGTTTTA
Organism: Nitrososphaeria archaeon; assembly: GCA_021324715.1. Lineage (GTDB taxonomy): Archaea > Thermoproteota > Nitrososphaeria > Nitrososphaerales > Nitrososphaeraceae > TA-21. Next base: position 11,330 of record JAJPIN010000193.1, on the reverse strand, counting down.
CACAGAATTGCTAAAGATTATGGAAACGAGGCTGCGAAACGGTTCTTGGATTCTATTCTTATTGTTCTAAAATCATATATAACACAGAATGGATTTTCGTACGGCTATTCTGACCTATGGTTGTCAGATGAAACCAGAACTGAAATTAGTAACGTTATTCTCAAGGCATATGAGAAAGTATATGAACTGATAAAACAACACGACGAGGAGACGTTACCATTGACGAGAGGTTTATCACCCGCAGAAGCATTAGAGCTATATGTTGTAAATGAACTTTCAAGGGCTCGGGATCGAGCTGGCAAAACCGCAGACCGTGCTTTTCCTGATGACAATTCTGGTGTAATAATGGCATCGACTGGAGCAAGGGGTTCTACTCTAAACATTGGACAGATGACAGCGGCACTAGGACAACAGTCCATAAGAGGGAGAAGAATCACCAAAGGATATAGAGATAGATCGCTTCCACATTTTAAAGCCAATGATGCTAATCCTGATTCGAAAGGATTTGTAAAATCAAATTATAGGGACGGCTTAAGTCCGCTCGAATTTTTCTTCCATGCCATGGGTGGCAGAGAAGGGCTTGTTGATACTGCAGTTAGAACTCAACAATCTGGTTACATGCAAAGAAGGCTGATTAATGCACTTGAACATATGAAGATAGAATACGATCAAACTGTGAGAGACCCACATGGCAACATAATACAATTTGTTTATGGAGAGGATGGAATAGATCCAGCAAAAAGTGATCATGGAGAAGCTGTAAATATTTCTAGGTTAATTGAAGGCGAATTACTAATCGATGAAGGTAAAAAGGCCACTGAAAAGGAAATTTCAGAAATAGTTCATAAGCACGCAAAGACCCTTAATCCAAGATTAAGAGAGAAATTGTTAGTATCACTGCATCAAAGCAAAATAAGTAAAGATGGCGCTAACAAGGTAATAAAGAAAGCACTTGATCTCATAAAGAAGGCAATGGTTGAGCCAGGAGAGGCAGTAGGAGTAGTTACTGCACAGTCGATTGGTGAACCAGGAACTCAGATGACTCTTAGGACATTCCATTTTGCCGGAGTTAAGGAGCGGAACGTTACCTTGGGATTACCTAGGTTAATAGAACTTGTAGATGCAAGAAAAAAGCCTGTTACCCCTACTATGGATGTATATCTAGATGAAGAACATAAGGTATCGAGGGAAAAGGCTCTTAATGTAGCTAGAGAAATAATATTTACTAAAGTCGCCGATTTACTCGATAGAACGGAGACTGACTATTCAGGAATACTGACATTCCATATTTCAGATTCAAAGCTATTAGAACGTGGATGTTCGATAGAAGATATCATGGAAGTTCTAAAAGGCCCCAAGAAAAAATACGATGTCACTTTGCAGGAATCCGAAAAAGTAATTAAAATTACTATTGCAGGAGAACCTGACGCACAAACGCTGTTGACAATGAAGAACAAATTAATGAATGCAAGAGTAAAGGGAGTGCAGGATATAGAACGTGTAACAATAGTAAAACAAAATGAAGAATGGGTTATCCAAACTGCAGGTTCCAATCTATCAAAGATAATTGCAATAGATGGTATCGACACTTCAAGAATTATTACAAACAATGTTTATGAAGTTTGGCAGACTCTGGGAATAGAAGCAGCAAGAAATGCATTGATTAAAGAAGTTACCAATACTCTTGAGGAACAAGGATTAGAAGTCGACATCAGACATATTATGCTCGTTGCAGATCTTATGACATCAAAAGGACATTTACAACAAATCGGAAGGCATGGAATTGCCGGAACTAAAACATCCGTGCTTGCCCGTGCGGCATTTGAAATTACTGTACCTACGATTGCAAAAGCTTCTCTGGAAGGACAAATCGAATCACTCAAAGGTGTAACAGAAAACGTTATAGTAGGCGCTACTGTACCAATTGGTACAGGAATGGTTGAACTTTACATGAGCGTGAAGGATGAAAATGAAAAACCTCGAAAAAACAATTAAAGAAGCAATAAGTTCTAATAAGTGCAAAATAGGAACTAGACAAGTTATGGGTTCTATTAAAGGTTCAAAACTCATAGTTCTTTCAGACTCATTGATTTCAGGAGATAAATCCAAAATCCTGGAGGAGGCTAGAAACGCACAGGTTCCGACATTACCATTCAACGGTAATTCTGTTCAATTAGGAAAATTATGTAATAAGCCCTTTAGGATAAGTGCCTTGTCTCTAAGAATTGGTAAAGATAACGAAATACAAGAGTTAGTTAACGAATTTGCGAATAAGTGATGCGAATGGGGATATCTATTAAAGTAAATTGTCATAAATTGGAGATCTAAAAAATGATTACAAAAAGAGCAATCAAATTTCGAACGAATCAAACAAATTAACAATATAGGTAAACAGCCAAATTGACTGAAAAAATCAAACTAACTTCTGATGAATTAAGACTAATGTCATTATTTCAAAATATAACAGGAGCTGTTGCTCGTGACTGCGTGGTCGACGAAAAAATGGACAGAGTAATTTTTATCGTAAATAAAGGGCAGATGGGGCTGGCCATTGGGAAAGGGGGTGCAACAATAAGGCAGCTACAAGGAATTGTAACAAAGAAAGTTGAACTAGTCGAATATTCAGAAGATCCAGCGGCTTTTTTGGGAAATGTCCTTAATTCTGAAATGATAAATGAGATAAAGATTAATAATAGATTTGATGGTTCAAAACAAGCTGTTGTGGTTGTGGATCCAAAAAAGAAAGGCATAGTAGTGGGTAAGGAAGGACGTAATGCGGAGAAGGCTAGAATTTTGGCAAAAAGGTATTTTCAGATTTCAAATGTTATGATAGTGAGTGAGGATAATGCACAGAGTATTTGAGGTTACTAGTTAATTGGCAAAATCTCCTTTGGGTCTTTTTTCGGGAAGAGTCTTAAAATCAAAGAGAAAGAGGATGAGGTGGTCAAACAAGTACTATAAGAGACGGATGTTATTGCTCGATAAGAAAGCAAATCCTTTGGAGGGAGCTCCACAAGCAAGAGGCATTGTACTTGAAAAAGTTGGAATTGAATCAAAACAGCCTAATTCCGCCGTGCGGAAGTGTGTCAGGGTGCAATTAATCAAGAACGGGAAATCTATTACTGCCTTTCTGCCACGGGACGGTGCGCTAAATTATATAGATGAACATGATGAAGTTTTGCTAGAAGGAATCGGCGGTTCAATGGGTGGTGCAATGGGAGATATTCCAGGAGTCAGATGGCAGGTATTTAAGGTAAATGGGGTATCACTTATAGAATTAGTTTATGGACGTAAAGAAAAACCAAGGAGATGATTTGAATGGTTTCAAAAGAAAATACAATGTTATTATTTAACAAGTGGAGTCCAAACGACATCGAAATCCAAGATTCTGGCTTAAAAAATGTCATTGCCTTGGATGCTGCAATAATTCCAATTAGCTTTGGAAGACATGAACATCAGAGGTTAAAGAAAGCTGAAGTGCACATTATTGAAAGGCTAGTGAACAAACTCATGCACTTTGGCAAGAAATATGCAAAAAATACTGGCAGAATGGGAGGAAAGAAGGGAAGAATGATAAAAACTGTCAAGACTGCCCTTGAACTAATATACTACGAAACTGGCAAGAATCCAATAGAGTTGCTGATTAGGGCAATTGAGAATGCAGCACCTAATGAGGATACTACAAGAATCGTCTACGGGGGAGTTGTATATCACGTTTCTGTTGATGTAGCACCATTAAGACGGGTTGATTTGGCACTAAGGTTTATAGCTGAAGGCGTGAGAGAAACGACTTATTCAAATCCAAAGACTATTGAAGAGGCACTTGCAAGGGAGATCGTACTAGCCTCAAATAATTCCATGGAAAGTCATTCTGTAAAGAAAAAGAATGAACAAGAAAGAATCGCAATGTCATCAAGGTAATTGCACTTCGCTGATGTAAAAACTCATTTTTATTATTGAAATCTAAGAGAACATTTAATCTTAAGGTTAAATAACAATAGAATATTCTGAAAAATTGTAAATGAGCGCTAAAGAAAATAAGGTATTTTCAAAGTTTTCACTATTGGGCACTGGGTCTGGCCGGAAAATAATAAAACAACTAGTTTTACAGGAAAAAGGGTATAAACAATTCCACAAATACAAAGCCCAGACTGAAAAAGAATTTCCAGAATTCACAAAGAGATTTCTATTGTCTCTTCATGAAAAATTGATTTCGGATCCTAATCCAAAAGAGACAATGAAAAAATTTGCCGATGAGATGGAATTAAGCGAAATATCTTTAGATGATTCTAAGATTGAGTCAGTACGAGAAAGGCTCTCAAAGCCTGATATTTTAGCTGACAGGGTACAACGTATACTTAATTCAAATTTTGTAAAAATGACTTTCCCTGTTCTGAACGCTCTTATTGACAGTGCCGCTGACTATTATAAGGAACCTATTTCAAAGGAGACACGGAATTCTATAGTTGATGGCCATGTGATAGCGATAGATCTTAGTGAACCAATGGATAGGATTATGGATGCTGATGAAGATATTGAATTTCTCGATGATTACAAACTCATGAACCCTTACATCCTAGAAATAGCAAGACAGAAGATTTCGGTCGGCGGAGAGGTAGTATTAAAGGCCTTTGAAGACGGTTTTAAAGATGCTAGAATAGGACAATATATCGATGCCAGGCTAAAGCTAAACCCCGAATCTATTAGTGATGAAAATATGATTGGATGTTACAAGAAATATCGTGCTGTCATGGGTACGGCGGGTAGAAACATGGCTCTAAATATGCCTCCTCTCAACGACATATTCCATCTTGGGATGGCAAAGGCGTCAGAGTGTGTTGGTTGTGGTAATGAAATGGAAGATGCAATTGTAAATGGGGGTATTAAAATTCCATCATGGCCATTATATTATTCTGTGGTTACTAAAGATGTTAAAAAGGCATTTGAATTGACTTTGGATAAGAGTGAAATTTATCTGGAGGAAGCAAAAATTGCACTAGAAATGCTACCAGATAACCTGAATATAAGGCCATTCTTGAAATTTTTGTTTCTTACTGTAAGTCACTATAACCACTACTGGTTTAAAGAAATGAAACGAAGAGACTTGTTTCCATATTTCCAAAAGAATCTCTCAATAAGTATGAAAAATTCAAAGTTAAAGTAGCTTTAGTAGTTAATGGGACTATGTGATAGAACCTAAAATATCAGATTTTGTTGGAAATGAAAATTCACGTAAAAAAATAATAGAGTGGTTTGTTAAATGGGAAAATGGATCAAAGCCTATATTACTTGTAGGACCTCCGGGCGTTGGCAAAACTTCATTTGTCCATGCATTATCCCGGGAATTTAATATAGATCTTGTTGAATTAAACGCGAGCGATACTCGCAATAAGAATATGCTTGCTCAAATAGTTTTTCCAATTTTTTCTAATGCGAGCCTCACTGGAAAAAACTATGTACTTTTTCTAGATGAAATAGATGGAATATCAAAAAGAGAAGATTCAGGCGGACTTGACTTCTTGGTAGAATTATTCAAAGAGCCAACAATCAGGGTTATTATGGCTGCAAACAAATCAAATGAAGCTGTAAAGAAAATTTCAAAAGTATCAAAAACGGTAACATTCGCCCCAATTCCTCCCAGGCTTTCAATGCTTTATTTAGACAAGATTCTTAAAATCCAAAATTCTTCATTGAAGGTCAATAACAAACTAGAACTAGTCAGAAATAGTATTGGTGATATTAGATCACTTTTGAATGCAGCGCAGGTTATGACGGCAGGATATTCAACTGCCAAAAGACCCGTTGTAGAAATCGACATTGAAAATATGATAAACCAGTTTTTTTCATTCAACACCTTCGATGAAGCATTGGAAATCGTTCGGGGAGCTGATGTATCATATTCGGACCCAAGGTTTGGTCAATCATCTGAGGATAGGCGCAAAGATGTCCTTGCCGCCTTCTTCGCTAGCATAGTCATGTCTAAGATTGAAATGGCTACACTTTCGACACTCTTGGACAGATTGTCTGAATTAGATGTAATCTTGAGCAGGTCATTGGTTATGCGGAACTGGAAAATTTTGAGATATTTTCCATTAATCCTTACCAAATCACTGTTTTATGAATCTCGGAGTAAGTATATTCGCTACAATAGATATAGCATAGGCTTTGAAAACATGGGAATCCTTTCAAGGGCCATGGGTTTGAAAAAAGCAATGAGAATGCTAGCACAATACTTCCACACTTCAAGTAGCAGTTTTGGTTGTTTTTACTTCGAACCACTAAAGCAAATTCTATCTCGTATAAAAAAGTATGAAGACTTGATTCGTAGTGCTATTCCATCAGAAAAGGAAGCCGACGTAATAGTGAGGGAGGTTTCAAGAGTAGTAGGTGGCTCATGAATATTTGAGCAAAGCACACGATGCAATCTGGTAATGAGGAATAGTAATTCAAACTATTTGCGTTACCCCAGTACGAGAAATTGTAATACTTATGAATTAATAAAGTACAAGAATTGGATTTGGAAAATAGAAAGACATTAAACTCTGCAAAATTTTATATTTCTTGTGTCTAGCGAGTACGAGCAGAACGTTGGAAAACTTTTGGCTGAAAAAACTGAAAAATACGAATCAATGAAAAAAGATCCAAACGTTACAAAATTGGAACTTGAAACTATTCTGGCTGAGATAGAATCTCTAGAATCATTGTATGATAATTATAATCTAGGGATGAACTACTTTAGACGAGCCAGAGGTGGAAGGGCAGGTCTGAGAGAATAGTATCTGCCAAAGTTAAGAATTCTAAGAATTATCTAAAATAAATTCTTCAGTAATCTTAGCTAGATCGGAATTTAGCTATAATGAATTTATATACGAATATATGCTGTGTTAAATTGCTATGCATGATGAAAAGATAAGCCGTCTGCATGAAATGAAAAAAAAAGCGGAGCTAGGAGGAGGTCAAGATAGAATTGAAGCTCAACACAATAAGGGCAAATTAACTGCGAGGGAAAGACTGGATTTACTTCTAGACAGTAATTCTTTTATTGAAATTGACAAATATGTTGTCCACAGATCCACTGATTCTGATACGACAAAATATTATGGCGACGGTGTCATTACTGGTTTTGGTACAATCAATGGGCGAAAAGTCTTCGTATATGCATATGATTTTACAATTCTTGGTGGCTCGCTGGTTGAAATGGCTGGTAAAAAAATCGTAAAGTTAATGGACCATGCAATTAAGACGGGTGCACCTGTTATCGGCATTTTGGATTCAGGTGGGGCGAGAATCCAAGAAGGTGTAATGAGTCTTGATGGATATGGTGATATATTTTATAGAAATACAATGGCTTCAGGCGTCATTCCTCAAATAACAGCAAGTATTGGACCATGTGCGGGTGGTGCAGTATACTCACCTGCAATGACAGACTTCGTTATCATGGTAGAAAATATTGGTCAAATGTTCGTCACAGGTCCAGAAGTGGTAAAAGAGGTTCTAAGTCAGGAAGTATCTTTTGAGGACTTGGGCGGAGCTAGAACACATTCAACAAAATCTGGTGTCGCTCATTTTGTAGCAGAAAATGAATACGAATGTATGGATAAAATTAAGAAACTAATTTCCTATATACCTCAGAATAATCTTGAAATTTCACCTGTATCCGAATCTCTGGAAGACCCAAATACACTAGAACCAGGATTTTCAAAAATACTACCAGAAAATCCATATGAACAATACGATATGAAACAAATAATAAAATTACTTGTTGATAGCGGAGATTTTCTAGAAGTACATGAACACTTTGCTGAAAATATAATCGTGGGGTTTGCAAGAATTGAGGGAAAAGCAGTTGGAATAATTGCGAATCAGCCTATGTATCTTGCTGGCGCCCTGGATATTAACTCTTCAACAAAAGCAGCACGTTTTATTCGTTTTTGTGATTGTTTCAACATTCCAATAATTACATTGGTTGACACTCCAGGTTACTTGCCAGGCGCTGATCAGGAACATAATGGGATAATACGACACGGAAGTAAATTGCTCTATGCTTACTGCGAAGCTACAGTTCCAAAAATAACATGCATAATTGGAAAAGCATATGGAGGCGCGTATATTGCTATGGGGAGCAAGAATCTAAGAGCGGACATAAACTACGCATGGCCAACTGCAGAAATTGCAGTATTGGGGCCAGAAGCAGCAATAACCATAGTACACAGAAAAAGTCTAAAGAATTCTAAAAATCCAATCGAAATTAAGAAGAAACTAGCAGCAGAATATCGGGAGAAATTTGCTAATCCCTACATTGCAGCGGAAAAAGGAATAATCGATCTTGTTATCGATCCTATTGAAACTAGAATAATGATAGTCAAGGCCCTAAATATAATGCAAAACAAGAGGCAATCAAGACCGGTTAGAAAACATGGTAACATTAACCTATAGAGGAGATTTGAAATGGGGAAATTAATTTCAAGTATAATGATAGCAAACAGAGGCGAAATAGCCCTCAGGGTAATTAGAGCCTGCAAGGAATTGCAAATAAAATCCATCGCATTATATTCTGATGAAGATTTAAAATCGAAACATGTAAAGAGCGCTGATGAAGCGTACTATATTGGTCCCGCAGCACCTACAAAGAGTTATCTTAACATTGACAAGATCATTGAAATAGCTGAAAGCGCAGGGGCTGAAGCAGTTCATCCGGGCTATGGATTTCTTTCTGAAAACGAAACGTTTGCAGCCAAATGTGAAGAAAAAGGCATTATTTTTATTGGCCCCACAAGTGAGGCAATGGCTCTAACCGGTGATAAAATGAAATGTAAAGAAATAATGAAAAAGGCAGAGGTTCCAACGATACCAGGGAGTGACGATATTTTAGAAGAGGTAGATAAGGCAGTAGAAATAGCAGAAGAGGCAGGTTATCCGGTATTACTTAAATCGGCATTTGGAGGCGGCGGTAGAGGGATACGTTTTGCTGACAACGAAAAGCAGCTTAGAGAGGAGTTTGAAATGGCATCTGCAGAATCAAGAGCAGCTTTTGGTAAATCTGGATTGTATGTTGAAAAATTCCTAAAGGGTATCCGACACATAGAGTTCCAACTTGCCAGGGACTCGAATGGAAATGGTGTCCATCTGTTTGAACGAGAATGCTCCGTACAAAGACGTCATCAAAAACTAATAGAATTTTCACCATCTTCGGTAGTAGACAAGAAAACTAGATCTAAGATAGGTGATATCGCTGTTAGAGCAGCAGAGTCCGTGGATTATCTCAACGCAGGGACCGCCGAATTCCTGAGGGATGAAAAAGGCAACTTTTATTTTATTGAGGTTAACTCTCGACTTCAGGTTGAGCACCCTGTCACAGAATTAATTACAGGTATTGATCTTGTTAAATTGCAGATCAAAATCGCATGTGGTGACGAGATACCTTTTAAACAATCGGATCTTAATTTTAATGGCTCTGCAGTAGAGTGTAGGATAAATGCAGAAGATCCATTCCATGATTTTGTGCCCTCAAACGGATATGTACCAGATTGTAATCTGCCGTATGGTCCTGGTGTTAGAGTAGATACATATTTGTATCCGGGATGTAACGTATCAGGATATTATGATTCTTTGGTGGCAAAATTGATAACATGGGGCGCAGATTTTGATGAAGCAAGGATCAGAATGTCAAATGCATTAGACGAATTTATGATCGAGGGAATTCACACAACTATTCCTCTATATCGAACCATTATGAAAGAGAAGAACTTTATTAAGGGCAATATTTCCACGGATTACTTGGAGAAATACGATTTGATAAACTTAATGAAGACTCAATCAAAGGAAAAAAGTCTAAAGACATCTGATGCTTCTATTGCTGCAGCTTTAGTTTATTCTGAATACTTGAAGGGACAAAATTCCCCCTCTAATTCGTCAAAAGAACTTTCATTATCTAATTGGGTACAAACAGGAAATATCAAAAATGGAATTTAAAATTAATAATCTAGATGAGATTAATACAGGCTCAATTTCACAGTCCAGCGGGAATGGTAAGATTATTGCTACTATCAATGGTAAACAACATTCTATCCAGATAATCAGTCTTAAAAACAGTATTCTAGAATTTATTTTAGACAATTCATATAAGACTGCAAAAATATTGGAATATGGTAGTGCGAACATTAAAATCCTGATTGACGGAGAAGAAATTGACATCAAGAAGCATTCGAAATTGACTGAAGTTTTGGAAAAATCTACTGCATTAGGTGGTGCCTCTTTAGGAGAAAACAAACTCTTAAGTCAAATTCCAGGTCGAGTAGTTTCTATAATGTTAAAGGTTGGTGATCAAGTAAAAAAAGGAGATTCGATAATTGTTCTTGAATCTATGAAAATGCAGGTAGCCGTAAAATCTCACAAAGAAGGGAAAATTAGAGATATAAAAGTTAAAGTGGGAGATACTGTTTCAAGAAACGATATAGTTGCACTAATAGAATAGTGGATTAATTTTCACAGCTTGTTATGCGAGTAATCTGACTTTCAGTTGTTGAGTTCATTTAGTTTATTTTTAATCTCGCTGTAATTTGGCTCAACGAGTGGATTATCTGAGATCCAAATATATTTAATTATTCCGTTCTTGTCTAACAGAAAGACGGATCTTTTTGCAGCATTGTAATCTTTCAGAGGACCAAGATCTTTCATTACTATACCGTAGTCACCTATTGTCTCTTTCTTGTAATCACTCAGCAGCGGGAAATTCAGATGTCTATTTGCTTTGAAAATCTTATTTGCAAAGGGACCATCTACTGAAACACCCACTACTGCAGTATTGCTATTTTCAAATTCCTCAAGAGAGTCCCTGAAAACACACATTTCAGTTGTGCAAACTGGAGATTCAGCAGCAGGAAAGAACGCCAGTAATAAGTTCTTTCCTCTAAACTCACTTAGTTTACGATTGTTCATGTCAATATCGGGTAATTCAAAATCAGGAGCTTTATCTCCTTCCTTAAGTTGTACCATATTTTCAGTTCTAAATTGTTCAATGTTAATCTTTCTATCGCTCTATGTCCGGTAATCAATATGTATGGACAAGATTAATTTCTAATCTTATTATCGCATTCAGTAGTGTTGGTGAAATTTTCTTTGCTCTTGTATCCCGATAAATCTAGTGTAACGTACTTGAAGCCGAGGCTTTTTAATTTTGAATCAATCTCAATAAGTTTCCGGGTGTCAAACATTTCCTTGATCTCATGTTGTCCTACTTCAATTCTTGCGATCTCCTGATGATCCCTGATCCTTACTTGTCTAACATTGAAAACAGATTTAACTAATGATTCTGCAGTTTCAATTCTCCT
>JAJPIN010000023.1 GCA_021324715.1 Nitrososphaeria archaeon | reverse complement strand
TATAAGAAAGAGAAAAATGCTGTTGAATAATGCATTACATAACCTAAAACAGGTCGTGATTTCGTACACAAATAAGAGTAGTTAGTAACGTATTGTAAAAAATTAGATTTTTGTTATGGTTGACGAGCTATTCAAACTGATATATCCAAGACCAGAATACTTTCTGATATAGAAATAACCTAAGACTGATAATTTAATTTAATAGCCCGGCCCAGATTCGAACTGGGGTCAAAGGCTCCAAAGGCCTCTATGCTTGGCCACTACATTCGGCGAATCGAAGTTCTCTACCGGGCTTCCGGGCCTGAATTTCGTATGCCTTACCATATTTATAATGTTATGTAACTGTCTAACAGTTTGTTCAGTTTGGCCATTGGATCTTCCATCTTATTAAGAATGTTGTTTGCGAGTTTCTTTTGTTGTATCGATGAAGGTTCATCATTAATCACCTTTCTTACCAAATCTACAAGCCTATCTGGTCCACTTACTTTTTTTACCAAACCAGTTCGGATAAGATAATCCTCAACATAAAATTGGATTGGTGAGATAGAGATGGTCGGTTTTCCCAAAAGAGCAGCTTCAGCAGTCATTGTGCCTCCTGCGCCTATAAAAATATCTGCGATTGAAATTAGTTCCAAGCCATCTACTAGCTTGTCTAAAACGGTAATTTTTGATCCAAACTTTCGTGATATTTCTTCTACCTGCTCTTCATACCTACATAGGATTAGAATATTGGTTGTCTTATGAAGAGTTTCGATTAGCGGTTGAATTAAAGAGATAGTAGTTTTATTTTTCTTGTATATCATGTAAGCAGCTTTAGTCTCCTCAGGCCGTATAACGACAGTCTTCTCCTTTGTAAGTTGATACTTCGCTCTCAATTTTTCTGAAGGGGGAAGATCTTTTATCTGTTGCCTTTTTAGCCATACTGCGGGATCAAGTGCTCGATAACGAATGATTTGCTTCCTTCTTATGCCGAAATTTTCCCAAGCATGGTAGGGGATAATCCAAGGACACAGTAGAAATTGAGCTAGTGGAATGGTAAGTTTTCCTACTGCATATGCATGAGGAGAATCGTTAAAAACTATCTGTTTAATTCCCAGTCCAAAAGCAACTCTCGCAGCTTCTGGAGAACAAAAACTAATTGCAACGTCTGGTTCAAATTCCCTTACAGTATCTGCTAATTCAAAGGTTCTTTTTGCACTTTGTCTAAGCTTGTCGTACTTGAGTGGTCCGCCATATTTTCCTATTATCTCTATTTGAAGTAATTTCTCTCGCGCTAATTCAGTACATTCCCTATATTTTCTTGAAGTGCATAATACCTTTTTTCCCGATGACAATAAGTTGTCCACAATGGGCTTAAAGAAAAGTACCTGTTTTGGTGTCAATATATCAAACCAGATTCTCAACAATCAATGTTGAAATTCCGGCATAGAAAAAACTTTTCTTCTACCCTTATTTTACATAGCTTTGGTAAATAACCTATGATGAATATGGAGGCCCATACGAATTGAGTGCTGGGTCATCATCTTTGCCAGTCACGACCATCTATGGCTTGAGTACTGAAGGATACAAACTTGCATCATCCATCGCACTTAAGGGCGCAAAAGTCTCCTTGGTTGATGATTCTGCAGGTATGGCTATTTCACTTAAGCCGGACCTCGCAAGAACGTACCCAGATGTCAATGCATTAATCGAAGACGGACCTCTACTTGCAGTTGAACCAACAGATCTTGCCATAAATAACGCGGCTTACATCTTTTTTGCTCCCAGAATAAGGAAAACAGGTCATGACGTAAAGATTGACGTTGCTTCGAAATTTCAGGATGCGATAAAACATGTAAAAAAAAATACATCTATAATATACACAGTTCCAACAGGATTTGGAACTAACAGCGAAAATATCGCATTAATTGAACATGTAACTGGAATGACAATTGGAAAGGATATCTTTTATTATTATATGCCAGCGAATACTATCCCTATATCAATATCAGACTTACACATCGGTACTTACAGGGCCCGCCAAGATTCACAGTTAGCTAAGCTGGTAAGCACAAATGACTCAAGGAAAAAAATCAACTTCGTCGATATCGGTTCGTTGGAAATTTTGCATTCTATTCGAATATTGGGACATTATACTGGGATGGCAAGTATACTAGAAATCTGTCGGTACGTTAGAGAAGGTCAAACGACGACCGAGATAACAAAGGGCTCATTTAATGAGATATACTTGGATGACGTGGCCAGTGGATTATATGATTTAAGAGCGATAGCTGCCTCGTTGGGAGGATCGTCGCCGCTTATGTACCTTGTGAATGGAACGATAAAGAGCATAGAGGCTTACGTTAAGCACTTGATAGATGAAACTCGAATGATGTTAAAGAAACGAGATCTGAAGGCCAGCAGAACTAAAGTGACTATAGCCTGGACGGTGGACCAAAACGAAATGAGAGGAGATAAACTCGAATTATTGTCCATTCTTGAAACTAGATTAAGGGACTATATTGGAGAAGTCGAAACGCAGCATGGCTCTTTTGATTTTTACCCAACCGAAAAAACAATCATGGTTATTGCTTGTTCAAAGTCAGACTTTGATAATATAGTAAAAAGAAATCTCAATTCTGATCTCATTGTAATTAGGG
>JAJPIN010000246.1 GCA_021324715.1 Nitrososphaeria archaeon | reverse complement strand
CCAATTGGTCACTTTGGTAACTTTGGACCATTTGGATCATAGCTTGATCAAATCGGTCAAATAATAAAGCGATCCTAAACATTGAGCAAGAATAAGCCTTAAAGCCAGTTTGGCCAAGGCCAAAGATTTCCATTGACGGGTACGATTGATGAGATGGGAGGCGATATTCAAAAAATAAAGCAGATGGAAGTAGATCATATACTTTTTGGACACAATTTCGTTCCTGCTTAGTATATCGTTTCAAGCATTATTGGTATACCAAAACAATTATCAAAATTTGCCAGGTAAACTTTGATGATACCTTGTATTTCAAGACTCAATAAATCCTCGGATGTCGATACACAGACGTTATCGGTCTAAAATCAATATCATAGAATAGCTATTCTTTAAGTTAGTTCGTGTCTAAGCAATTACAATGATTAATTTTATAGCATTTCTTCCTCTAACCTGTTTATCCTTGAAACTATCCTAATCTCCGTTTCCATCGAGTGCTTCCCGAAGTGCTGGAGCAACGTGCGTACCTATTAGTTCGGTAGCTCGCATCAACTTCTCATGAGGTAACGAAGCTGGATTCATCATAAAAGTAATCCTAGAGATGCCGCCTAGTGATTTACTGTGTCTAATGATCTTCTGGGTTACTTCATCTGGATCGCCTATGATCAGTGCGCCTTGAGGACCCAGCTGAGCATCAAAATGGCCACGTGTCATTTTGGGCCATCCACGTTCCTTACCAATCTCAGTCATCGTACGTGCGTATCCTGGATAAAAGTCGTTAGCTGCTTGCCTTGTACTCTCTGCTACATAGCCTAGCGAATGTATACCAACTTTTAATTGATTAGCTGAATAACCAGCTTGCCTTCCAGACTCCCTATAGAGATCGATTAGCGGTTTAAAACTACGCGTTTCGCCACCTATGATTGCAACCATCAATGGAAGTCCAAGCTGACCGGCACGCACAAATGATTCTGGCGTTCCACCAACACCTATCCATATAGGCAATTTATCCTGCAGGGGCCTCGGGTAAATACCCTGTCCACTAAGGGCAGGCCTATGTTCTCCAGACCACTGAACGTGCTCATTATCACGAATCTTTAGCAGCAAATCTAGCTTTTCCGCAAAAAGCGAATCATAATCTTCCAACCTCAATCCGAACAAAGGAAACGCTTCGACAAACGAGCCACGGCCCACAACCATCTCTGCCCGACCTTGTGATAAAAGATCAAGGGTTGCGAATTCTTGAAATAACCGTACTGGATCACTAGCACTCAATACTGTAACAGCACTAGTCAGACGTATGCGTTCTGTTCGTGCCGCGGCAGCTCCAAGAATGACAGTAGGAGCTGAATCAAGGAATTCCTTGCGGTGATGCTCTCCGATACCAAATAAATCCAACCCTATTTTATCAGCATATTCAATTTGTTCAACCAATTTTCTCAAGCGCTCAGACGGGCTTATTGACAGGCCGGTGTCTTCCCACGCAGCGAAGCTATCGATTCCAACTTGCATCAAGTATGGATCAAGTAAGAATATTATTTAAATCGAGTATTATCTCCTAACATTGTACTTAAATGTCTGATGCAGGAATATTCAGTAGTTGACACAAAAGGTTGCCGTTGTTACGGGTAGTTCTAGTGGGATAGGTTTCGAAACATCCCTAGTTCTAGCTAGGAATAACTTTCATACTTATGCAACAATGCGTAACCCCGAAAAGGGAGCAAAAATGAGAACGATTCAGAGTGGAGAAAACTTGCCAATTGAGATTATTCAGCTTGATGTAACTAGTGACAAATCAGTAAGCCATGCTATCCAATCAATTCTATCACGAAGTGGAAGGATAGATGTATTAGTAAATAATGCTGGGTATGGATTGGTAGGAGCATTTGAAGAGCTTGGCATGGATGAGATCAAGGAACAATATGAGACCAACTTCTTTGGAGTTATCAGAGTAACCCAAGCTGTCATTCCTATAATGAAGGAACAAAAGTCTGGATTAATAGTAAATATAAGCTCAGGCGCGGGCAGATTTGGATATCCCGGCGGGTCAGCATATGTTAGTACCAAATTTGCGTTAGAAGGTCTTAGCGAATCTATGGCCTATGAGCTTGATCGATTTGACATAAAGGTTGCGTTAGTGGAACCTGGATTTGTTAGGACTAATTTTTCTAGTGTAATAGCAAAGAAATCGCAAGACCCAGATTCGGAATACTCAAAAATGACGGAGAAAATGGCTGAAAGAATGGAGGTGATGAGACAAAATGCCTCATCACCAGAACTCGTTGCAAATGTAGTCCTGGAAGCAGTAACAAGTAGGAATCCAAATCTGAGATATCTGGCTGGAAAAGATGTTGAGCAATGGATAGAACAAAAGAAGAAAATGTCAGACAAAGAATTTTTTAATATGATCAAACATTCCCTGTCATAAACCATATCTTAATTGAGCATGCCCGGAAGAGATTAACAATTTCGATTCATGTAGATACCTAATTTATTGAATATATTGAGCGAACAATTTTAGAGTCAAATAAAATTAAAATCCAAATCTATTAGCAATTGTTCGAAGGTTTTTGGAGGCAAATAGTTAATAATAATTTTAATCGAGACAAGAACAAAATGCTTTTTAAATTCTTCAAATTGAGACGGAAATGTATTAATCTACAACTATATGAAACAAATACATTGAGTTTTAATGAAATCTATTAGCTTCGGAATACATTTACCTGTGATGGGATTTGTAAGAGGAGGGCCAATATCAAGGGAGCAGATAATCTCATTTGCACGAAAGGCGGAAGAGTTAGGATATGACTCATTAAGCGTTAACGATCATATTGTTTTCAGGACGGATTGGCTTGATGCCATTAGTTCTCTATCTGCAATTGCAGCTGTTACCAACAGAATCAAAATTGGTACTTCTATCCTGAATGTAGTTGTAAGAAACCCAGTTATCTGCGCCAAAGCATTATCATCAATAGATATTATATCTGAAGGAAGATTGTTTGCAGGCTTAGGTCCAGGATCTTCTAAAGGAGACTATGATGCTTGTGGAGTTCCATTTGAGGATCGTTGGAAGAGGTTCTCTGAGGCTTTAGAGGTTATTCATGCCCTTTGGAATGAAAAAGATGAACCTGATTCACAATCTCTTGATTATGAAGGTAAATACTATAAGTTGAAGGGTGCATCTATTCAACCTAAACCATATCAAAAGCCTCATCCTCCTATTATGATAGCAAGTTGGGGTTCAGAACAAGGGCTAAGAAGGGTAGCAAAATATGGGGACGGGTGGATGGCTTCAGCTTATAACATTACCCCCGCCAAATTCAGAGAGAAATGGATGCTGCTCCTGAATTACAGAAGAGAGATGAACAGGGATGTGGAGCAATTTGAAAATTCTCTTATGACAATGTTTGGATATATAGATAATGATAAAGAAATGGTTCAGAGTATGGTACAGAAAGTACTGTCGCCAGCTCTTGGTAGGCCCGCTGACGAATTGAATAATTTGCTTTTATTTGGATCTTCCGATGAATGCATTAAGAAGATTTCCCTACTTTATGAATCAGGAGTAAGACGTATCCATTTCTGGCCAATAAATAATTACCTGCAACAAATGGAGATATTTTTTAAGGAGATAGTCAAAAATTTTAGGTAGAATATTTGCCAATCAAGAACTCAAACAGCCTAGAAGAAAATATGAAATAACATCAACTTTAGTCAAAATTTCCAAAATCCAAAAAACAAAAAGCTCATTGATACCAAGCATATTGCCAAGTTAGGCATTCATCAAATAGTATTCATTAACCATCGTTCAGTAACGACATCAATAAAAGCAAATAGTAAATTGGTTTTGAAATAATTAGCAGCTTTCTCAGAATGTTTATGAATACGGCGTGGTAATTGTTGTCAATTGAAATCATTGTTAATCTACATTATAGTATTTATGATGTTTTCGACCTCTTCTCTATACTTCTTGGTTGCAATTTACGGCGAAAGTATTGAAACGAACAAAGAAGTCCATGGTTTGCAGCTAGTTCATGGACAAGGACAGGAGGTCACAGAGCCTGGTCACAATGAGAATCAAGAAAAAGCTCAGAATCAAGTAGACAATGAATCTAATGAATCTGTAGAACAACGTCTGAAGGAAGGACAAGAAGAACAGGTACCACAAAATGGTATCGAAAAGGTCCCTAATTCTGAAGGCAACGAATCCAAACATATTGAGGGAATTGGAACAGAGGAAACCTCACATGAAGAATCAGCTTCTGAAGCCCAACGCAGGAACTTGGAATTTCCACTTTCAATAGGAGCAGGAGTTGGATATGCTGCAATAGGTATATGGATGATACTAGATAAGAGGAACAGCAAAATTCCTTACATCATGGCCATAGTTGGCTCTTTAATATTACTAGGAATTTATGCTTCGTCCAGGACAATAGGCATTTCCAGCTTAGGAAGAGAACATATTGGCTTATTGGATGCAATTGTCGCAGCACTTCAGATTGCAATAATTGCTATTTCCTTGTATATTCTAATTGGTAATACATACACCAAAGGAATGACTGTTCGTAAATAGAAATAGATTCAAATACGCTGGTCTTCCACCGTTGGGATTCAAGCCCTTCATGTTTTGAGGTTTTAGCAACTCGTTTATGTTTTATTTAATTTTAATTCCTCATTTGCTCACAGATTTCTCTAACAAGGGATCGATGACATATGTATTCGTCATCCTCAAAGCATAATAATGTGATATTTTTGTTCAGACTTTCTTTTGTTAACTGTCTGCATAGCTCCATGCTCTTTTCATTATTCCTTATTTCATCACGAAACATTTGGGCAAATACATCCCAAGTTATTTTCCCGCCCTTGTACTTTTTGTGAAGAGCCCTTGAAGGTGATAAATCTACAAGCCATTTATCCCAATGGTCCTTTTGTTCTTCTTTCTTAATGTATCTAGGAACGTATCTGGTAATCAGTATTCTTGTGCCATCCTCTGGACCTTTTGACGATCTAATGGATTTTTTAGTTTTGATCATATATTTATTATCGAGAATGCCGAGGGAAACTTATTATCCCTTGCTGATTGCCCTTTTCATTCTATGATTTTCTCAAGTGATTTTGCTTTGTCCCACCTCGATGAGATGGCCATCAGGGTCACGAATGTAGGCACGAATCTCGGATGGATGGTCTTTTGGTTCCGTTAAGAATTCTGCTCCCTTCTTTCGCCATTCATCGTAGCAGGACTGAATATCGGCAACACGAATATTCATGAAGCTGCTGACTTCACTCGGATTATGGGGAGTTCGTAACGTAACGCTTGGTTTATCGTCCGTTGGGCCTCCGCCTACGTTCAAAATGACCCAGCTGTTTGCAATCTCGATAATCGTTGGTTCGCCTTGACGAACGATTTTCCCTCCAAAAATACGATGATAAAAATCTGCGGATTGTTTAACATCAGCAACCGTAAGAAAGTGCGTCAGGACAAATCCTTCCTTGGGGGGATTTGATAATCTCCTTTTTTGGCTGCTAACATATCCCAGTAGTTGAGAACTTATTATTAATAAGCCATAACGTTTCTAATGAATAAATAGTGCCCAAATCCTGCACCTGCATTCAGGAACGATTAATTTAGAACTCCGAACCCATGAGAATAGCTATAGATAACAATTCGAGTCAAAACTATTGACTGTGGTTGATATTTAGTCGAAGGAGAATTATCCTTTAACTTAACGAGTTTATTAAGAGAATAAATATATACACAACTTTACCAACAACTAATGTATGTTTTCATTAGCGTGTCGTGATACAGGAGCAAAAGTAATTGAATGCGATTATGTTGCTAAAGGAATGACAGAAGAAGAACTTTGGAAAGATGGAACAGATCATATCGTAAAGGCACATGGTATGAAAATTGAGGATATTACTCCGCAGTTTAAAAGCTATTATAAGAGATACATCAAACATTCCTAAAGATCCACAAAAATCAGCGGTTACTTTAGATTGTTTAACCGTTGTGTTTACTTTTTTCTGATGTGCAATGAACCGATTAATTACCTTAGTGCTCAAACCAAATTCAAAATACTAATGCACGGCATCATGAAAAATAATTCCTAATGTGTGTCGTTCTCCTTCATGAACCTCGCTTATACCATGCCTCATTTGCACTCGATAATAACCTTTGTTACCTTTCATGGGTCTGAAATTTGTAGTAAGAATGAGCATGTCTCCGATACGTGGTCTAAGAACTATGGCTTTTGATTGTGCTCTAGGATTCTGCTGGGTCAATACAAATTCTCCTCCTAAATAGTCTTCATCTGGTTCATTAAGGAAGATTACGAGTTGCATCGGAAAAAAAATGTTCCCATATAGATCCTGATGTAATGTATTAAATCCACCCTTGCCGTATTTTAGAATAAGAGATGTGCATTCGACTTGGTTATTCTCGTAACATAACTGTTGAAGTTTTTCAAACTCATTTGGAAATTGTCTTTTTAGGTCTAATAATCGCATCCAATTGTTTGCGATAGGAGCAAGTATTGGATACACACCATTTCTTATACTATGTATTAAAATTGGCAAGGGATACTTGAAATACTTATATTCTCCTAAACCAAAACGATATTTTTCCATAGTAATAATCTTACGATAAAGATCCTCATTACAATATTTGTCAATAAGTTCCTTACAGTATTTTGCAGGCAAAAATCGTGATAATATAATATATCCTTTCTCATCCATCT
>JAJPIN010000266.1 GCA_021324715.1 Nitrososphaeria archaeon | reverse complement strand
GCTGGTGGGGAGAATGCAACATTTACATTCAAGGCTGATACGGTCGGTGGTTTTACCTATTACTGCACATACGATCTGCCAAGTATGATAGGGCACTTGGAAGTCCTACCATAGATCTGATTTGACGATTTTTTAGGTTCACCGCTTTAAGCATAATACAAATACAAATGAAAATGGAAACTAATAACGGGGCGTTTTTCTGTCGCCATCATCCTGGTCGAACATCTACAAATGTATAATTATCCAGTATTAATTATGTTCAATAAATTTAACGTAAACCTCAGGATTTATTCAATTTAAAACCTTGAATACTGAGAGGGGAAGGAGTTTGTTTACTAAATAAAGAAAAAAAGGATTGTAGGCAACAAAAAATTGTTACCTATGGATTCTACCCTATAGCAGCGAATACATCATTAGATGTAGGAGCTACTACCCCATCCTGTTTAAGGCCGTTGAATGCATTATCTCCGGTGTTTGGTTCTTCTGCTCCGTTAGCGCAGAAAAAGTGATTGCTGTTATCGCTACCTTCACCGCCGGCACCGCCATCTCCGCTATCATCTTTGGCGTCACCGCCATTTGCATTACCTCCGCCATCCTCTACTTTACATTTACCTTCCTGCTTTATTTTGAGGTCTCTATCGCTTGTATTACAGTTGTGGTCACCATTGTCCTTACAATCTCCGGTGTCAGCATATACCGGTGCTGCTTGTATCATTGTTGCTGTCAGCCCTGTCAACATTCCTCCAGACAGAATTACTAACATCAACACATGTTTTGTATTCATGTTTTTTATCGTAAAATGATACTAAACTATGTATAAGTAAATTGGCTAAGAATAAGTGGTAAAAAAAGTAGAGATTTTTTTCTACTTGGATAGTTCTGAAAATATGAATAGGTTCTAAAAACTTAGAAAAGTCTAGTAATATTTTTTATTAGCATTTTGACGTAAAAAGGTGTCGCCTTGATAATTATTTATTGATATTTATAATGCGTAAAGTTTTCATTGCAAGTGATAATTTTTCGAATAAATAAAATCAATAGTTATATAGTATAAAATTAAAATCAGTATGTATATGAGCCAGGAAATTCAACAACTGCGTAAGTCGATATTTGATGAACTCACAAAGATTGTAGACCCGGAAATCGGAGTCTCCATTATGGAACTAGAACTTATTGATAAAGTAGATATCGATCAAGGAAAAGTGAAAATAGATTTACACCTGACAAGTCCTTTTTGTCCTGCAATATTTGGTTTTAAAATTGCTCAAGACATTCGAGATAACGTTTACAGAATACAAGGTGTCACGGAATCAAAGGTAAATGTAAGCAACCACTTCATGGCTGATGCAATAAATAAGCAGGTAAATGAAAGCAAATTACCTATAAAATAGTTTATTTCAATAAAAGTTCAACTACCCAATACAAGTCTCAGTCAAGGTTTACTTCAATTTTTTCTGCCTGTTTCTTGTTATTCTTGGATACCCCCAGCATATACGATCTTAAAAGCTGTATTCCTAGGGCCGGGTCTACTCCTTTGGGACATACTTTGCTACAAGAACCGGCAAAATGACATCTCCATATGCCGTGTCTGTCATCTACAATATTCAACCTGTTCTTTGACTCATCTCTTGTATCAGCGAAATATCTATACAATTGTGCCAAGGCCTGTGGTCCCGGAAATCTTAAATCCGTTCCAACCGTAGGACATGCAGAATAACACAAACCGCACTTTATACAATAAGAGAATTGGAGATATTTGTCTACATCTTGTGGCGATTGATTATATGAATAAGTCTTTTCTTCTGCAGCAGTTTCAACACTTTCTGTGCTCTGTATGTAAGGTTGAATATTCTTGTGATGCTTATAGAATAAAGAGAAGTCAGTAACAAGATCTCTGATTATGGGGAAATTTCCTAAGGGCTCACATTCAATTGTTGAAGTTTCCAACTCAGAAATTTTCGTGTAACATGCTAACCTCGGAATGCCGTTTATTTTCATTCCACACGAACCACACGACGCCATCCTGCAGGAATATCTTATAGCTAAACTTGGATCGATGTAACCTTTTACATACAATAATGCATCCAATACTGTAGTCCATCTTTTGTATGGAACTTCAAAACTGTCATAATAAGATTTGGAGTTCTGTCCTCTATTTTCTCTATATACTTTTAATTTTATTTTATCTTCGATCTTATTATCATTGTTACTCAATATCAGAAATCACAATCCATTTGCCAATATTATTGTTCTAGTTCCATAAGCGATCAACGCAATCATTGAAGAAATAGTGATAACAGTAATCACCTTCTCCCAAGCTGTATTCTGTCTTAGTTCCAACAATATTACTCTTATCCCATTGAATCCATGAACAGATATTAATACAAGGATTGACTCTAGAATGAGAACGTAGAAAATGTTCTTGTAATTTGCAATAATGTAATCATAATTAAGGCTCGATTCGAACGGAACTACTAGCCTCATCATTATATGAATTGCAACAACAAATATTGCAGCAATTCCTGTTATGTAATGAATTTTCATTATCTGACTTTCTTTTAGCACTCTTTGAATTTCCATGATTATTCACCGAACAAAATGTTAAATCCATAGTACATTGCGAGGACAGACAATATTAATGCAATCCATATACCAGATTTTTGTCTGTAATTTAAAGATGAGGGATTGTACGGATAATCAGGCCTGCCGGGAGTTCCTAATCCGATACCAACATGAGTAAAGATTAGGCGAATACCATTTACAGAATGAAATGTACTAGCTCCTATTACCACAATTAGGAATAGATGACCCCATACTGTCTGCGTTAGTTCTAAAAAAGATTCCCATGCATTCAGACCATTTACTATTGTACTCGTTTCATATATATGTCCAATGAAATAAATAAGAAGAAAAACTCCTGTTAGTCTCTGAAACCAGTAGGATACGCGCTCCCATCCGTATCCTGACAGTTTAAGCCAACCCCGTAATCCTTCGAAATTATTTCGAATTGGATGTTCTATCTCTTCCATCAATATTTTCTCTCTGCTGGTACATATCTAGTTAGGGTTACAGGATGCCATGAATATTGTGGATCATCATCACCCTTATAGTAAACTAAAGTGTGCTTTAGAAAATTAACATCGTCTCTAGTAGGGTAGTCAGTCCTGAAATGAGCACCTCTTGACTCACGTCTGTTCAAAGCACCACCAATTATTATTTCTCCAACTCTCAATAATGAATCTATCTCCATTACATTTATGAAATTTGTGTTATATTCCTTTGCGCTGTCGTTGACATGTTTCCAAGACGAATTCCTGAGCTCTCTAACCTTTTTTAGAGCTTCAATAAGGTCATTTTCATTCCTAAAAATATAAGCGTTAACGTCCATCATGTCTGTAAACTGTTTTCTAACTTCATAGGGATTAATCTGACCCCTTCCTCTGAATATTCCATCAAAAATTCTCTTTTCCTCTAATTGTATCAGGTTTTCTGCAATCTTGGTGCTCTTATCTTTATTCTTGTGTGCATAATCTGCAGCGAGTCTACCAGTTATATTCCCCCAAAGCAAGCATTCAGAAGTCGAATTTGCTCCAAGGCGATTTGCTCCGTGAAGACTATTGCATGCGGCCTCACCGGCTGACCATAGTCCATTCATCTCAGTTTGGCCGTCAATATTAGTGTGTATTCCACCCATCATGTAGTGACATACTGGTCGTATTTCTATCGGTTCATTAATAATGTCGACACCTGAGAATTTGATACCTATCTCTCTGATTCCCGCTAGTTTTTCCTTTATTTGCTCTTCTCCCAAATGTGTCAAATCTAATTTAAGGCAGTCCACCCCAGTTTCATGTTTAAATCCCCTCCCATGCTCAATCTCTTTTATCATTGACCTGGAGACTACGTCACGCGGAGCAAGCTCTAATTTTTCTGGAGCATAATTTTTCATGAATCTTTCACCCAAGTTATTAATCAGATATCCACCTTCTCCTCTGGCACCTTCTGTTATTAAAATGCCTGAGGGCAGTACGCCTGTAGGGTGAAATTGGACAAATTCCATGTCCTTTAGTGCCAGGCCGCATCTGTATGCCATATCTAGCCCATCAGGGGTAGAAGAATACGCATAAGTTGAAAAACTGTAAAGCCTGCCAGCTCCGCCGGTAGCGATAATCCCTGAATTAGATTTGAATACATTAAAATTTCCATCTTTCATCTCTATTGCAGTAGCACCAGCAAAGTTGTTGTTACCATCATCTAGTATTGACGTGCAAAACCATTCATTATAAAAATTGATATTATCATATTTTAGACAAGTATCGTACAGTGTTTGCATTTCATAAAACCCGACTTTATCTTGTGCATACGTTGCTCTTGGAAATGAGTATCCACCAAATTTCCGCTGGTCAATTTTACCGTCCTTTCTTCTTGACCAGGGCATTCCCCATCTGTCTAATTGATATATCTCTTTAGGTATTTCATGTGCTAATTTTTCAGCAACATCCTGATCACAGAGGAAATCACTCCCTCTAATAGTATCATAAATGTGAGATTCCATGTTGTCCCCTTCATCAGAAAAGAGTACCGCTGCAGTTCCACCCTCGGCAGAAACTGAGTGCGAGCGCATAACCTGTACTTTTGAAATTACCCCGATACTTAGTTTCTCATTTCTCATTGCACAGGATATGGCTGCACGCAATCCTGCAAGACCTGTACCTATAATTAGTACATCATGTGTAATGTGGTCTGTCAAATAATTATTGCAACCTCAACCATTATCCTTTACGATGACGTCTATATCTGGTAATAAATATATTATTCTTTTTTAATCGGTCTAAAAAATAGATCTATAGTAGATATTCGGAAGCAGAGTTTAATTGTGAGAAATTTTTTTCCATACTTCATGAGCCTCAATTGTACTGGGAAGGTGCTATTGACAACCAATACTTCAGATGATGGCATAGCGGTGGCCGCAAAAAAGAAATTGATAGAAAACGGGATAGACGAATCACAAATAATGTTAGGATATGATATTCAAATGCTTGAAAAAAATGATCTCTATGTTAGCTATGATCCCCCAGATTTAGTAGTCAGAATTGTATATGACAAGAAAGAAAATGGGATGATAAAGATGAAGAATATCATGACCATTAAAATTTGAAGCCACAAATAAATATTAGAGAAATAGATTCATGAAATTAGTTTAATTTATTTGGATTAGATTTTTTCCAATATCATTAATACTTTGCCTTTGTTCCTTATTTCCTGTTTTTATGGTAACAAACCCCTTTTTGAATTCATCACGGTTTATAATTATAATTGCAAACGCATTTTTTAGAGATGCCTCATGAAACTGTTTGGCGATGGACCTACCGTTTATATCATAATCGACAGAATAGTCGAGATCTCTTAGAATTGAAACAATCTCTAAAGCATGTGTTTTTTCTTGTCTGGATCCATATGCAACGTAAATAAGTGGCTTCTTTGCTATCTTTACTTTATCTTTAATAGCAGCTAAAATCCTTTCTACTCCTCCTGCCGCACCGGTCGCATACAACTCTTTTCTGCCAAATGCTTCAGTTAATTTATCATATCTGCCACCACCTACTAGCGATCCAATCTGTGAAGTTGGTTCTTTTGCCTCAAATACTAGTCCAGAGTAATAGTCGAGACCACGTACGATTCTAAAGTCTACTATTGCGTTTTTTACCGTTCTTGATTTAAGTGAATCAAACAAATTTAGGATAGTGTCTAACGATTGAAAGTCTTTTACCTTATCGTAATCCAACAATTTTTCAGGCGAACCATCAAATGATGCAAATTGAATAAAATTCTGCAAATTATTAGAGTCCAACTTTTGATTATATTCATTGATTATTTGATTTGAACTTTTTTTCGATAATTTGTCAATAGCTCTCAACATTTCACTTAAAACTATCTTGTCCGTAATCCCAAGAAATTTTGCAAGGTATTCTTCTAAAATTGACCTATGGTTGATTGCTATAATAAAATTAATTCCAAGTTTCCTTAAAAAGAACGAAACAAACTCTATTACTTCTGCATCTGCATCTACCTCCGCAGAACCAAAAATCTCGATATCCCATTGATGGAAATATCTATACCTTCCCAATTGTGGTTCATCATATCGCCAAACACCTCCAAAAGATGATAATTTTACCGGTAGTTTAAGATCTCTACGCATAGAAACGAATCTCGATAAGCCTATTGTCAAATCGAAGCGTAATGCTATATTCCTACCACCTTTGTCCGTAAAACTATACGTTTCTTCAATTATTGAAGGTCCGCTTTTTGCTTCAAGTGTTGATTGTAATTCCAGTGTTGATGGTTCAATCTGGTTAAAATCAAAGATTTCTACAGTTTCCTGAAATTTTTCTTTAATGAAGGAAATGTTTCCTAATTCCTCATATTGTAAATCCCTCATTCCTCGTGGAAGATCTAAGTTCACAACCATGAAAACCGTATGTCATCATTTAGATTTTGCGATTAGTTATAATAAACCATGACAAAAACAAGGTTCATTGTTCGGTGGGTTCAGATATCTTGAACATGTCACAGATGCATACATTGAGGCATTCGGTGAGAGTATTGAAGAAGCCTTCTCTAATGCCGCTAAAGGGACTATTAATGTAATGTTTGATAACGAAAAAATTCATGGGACGGATAAGGTTGATATTCGAGTGGAAGGGGAGGACTACTACGAATTATTGTATAACTGGCTAGAAGCAGTTTATCAATTAATGACAATAGATAATCAAGTAATGTCGAAATTCGAAATAAAGATCTCACAAATTCACTCAAAATATGAATTAACAGGATGGGTTATGGCTGAATTAATAGACATTACAAAACATGGTTACAGAACTGAAATAAAGGGTATCACCTATCATGCCATGGAAATTCTACAAGAAGGCAAACAACACACGGTTAGATTCATACTTGATTTGTAGTGAATAGGTAAAAAAAACCGTGCTTGGAGCAGAGCCAGGTAGAAGGAAAATAAAAAAACTAGTACGTAGAATTAAGTCAATTGTAGAATAAATGTATGATATTTTTATTTGTAAGAAGCATGTTATATTCAACTTTCTATTCTTGGTCTCATTTCAATCCTATTTGTGAGCCGCAAAATTTCTACAATTCTTAATTCATAAACATTGGATCCGGCATTCCATATCCTCATTCAATTTTCCAAAATAGCTTGATTACAAGATTTAAATATCAATTCCGATGATAAATTGTAACTATGAGTTCGAATTCCAACAAACCAACGCTAGTTGAATTATCAGAAAAAAACTTTGACGAAGTTATTGGTGGTAATAAACCTGTTCTTGTAGATTTTTGGGCAACATGGTGTGGACCATGTCAGTTCATGCTTCCAATCTTTGACAAGCTAGCAAAAAAATATGAAGAAAAAGTCATTTTCGGTAGACTTAATGTTGATGATAATCAAGGCGTAGCAATGAGATTTGATGTATATGCAATTCCTACATTTATTGTGTTTATGAATGGAAAACTTATTGAAAAAGCTGTGGGGGCCGTTGGAGAAAAGGGACTTGAAGGCATACTGGAAAAGTACCAATAACAGAATAAAATGATATCAGAATTCCAAACTTGTAAAATGCAAACTAGATTTAATTTCATTTAAATTCGTTCTTAATTTATATATAGCCAAATGCAGGATCGGCCTCGCGTTTTTTAGACAAAATTAAATTAAAAATTTCCTGTTCATCTTCATTAAGCCTATCTGAAAATCTTTCTAGTATAAGTTTTGCCTCTTTGCCATTGAGGTCAGTATAAAAAATATCGCCTTCATTTATCTGTCGACCAATTGTGGGCCCTTTAATTGAAAGTGCAACTTGCGTTCCTTTACTGGCAAGCTCTAAATTTTTACCATCATGTTGTATTTGATGGATCACTCCTACCCTCTTACCTTTCTCATTCATGATAGATATTTTCTGTCTTAATTTACCTATCAAAATTTCAGCGCCAAATACGGCAGGATTATTCCTTCTAAATACATATCCTTTCAAAAATTGAAATTTGCAGATTGGTGGTATTTCATTGAATATAATTGAATCTTCGTGGGTCTTTTCATATGTTACCCATTCTGAGTAATT
>JAJPIN010000241.1 GCA_021324715.1 Nitrososphaeria archaeon | reverse complement strand
ATTTTTTAGATTCAATCACTTTCTACGACGGTAGACGAACCCTCAATCATAGATTTTACAATATACCTGTGACAGTGATCTCCAGGCTCACAGTAACATAGAAGTGTTATAGTTTCGCCTTTCTTTGAACGTTGACGCAACTCTTCAATTTTGTCAACCGCCTTAGTTTCTTTCATCTGGGGATAGAATTTCACAGTGTATCGTTTCCAATCTTCCTCAGTCCTTTTACTATCCTCCCATTTATTGTGTGTGTCCTCCTCTGGGGATAAGTCCTTAATCCATTCATCGAAGTTGTCTTTCTCTTGACCCGGGGGCCATTTTCTAGTAATTAAAATTCTCGTGCCGTCTGCATCTTCTTTTGGATCATAGATACGTTTGGTTTTAATCATTTTACTTCTTAGTTCGACTGTCTAACTTTTAACTAGATCTTGAATATTCCATGAGCATTTTCTAGGTGAACTTTGAAGGTAGAACGGTTTTTCCCAATAATCACAGATTTTCATTTTCTTATTTAGTGACTAAAATAACAAGGCCGATTATCAAAGTGGCAGCTGTCAACCCTAAGGACAGCACTGTCCATTTCTGCAAGTCATAGCATAGAATCATTTCTTATTCTCCCTATAGTATACATAAATCATCGTCACGACCGTCACGACTCTCCTTGTGAGCGTGCTTGATTTAAAACCTAAATCACATTTAGGAAAAGGAGAGATACTTTCCAGTAACTTGGTCTAGGAAGGCATATAAGGACTATCTCGTCACCCTAAGCCTTCAATGATTTTAGATAACAACTCAGAATACACAAGAAAGACGATACAGGGTTTCATAGAAATGCAAGAGGATATTTTGAAAATTCCAGACCTTTCAGGCAAGCAAATAGGTGACATACAGAAACTAAGGCAAGGGTTAAACGCTCTGAGTCTAGAATCGAACGATGCTAAAATTAAACTCGGATTAGTAGACTTTATGAACAGTATGAATTAGTTAATTATTGAAATCATCATTGTTTTGAATTATTTGTTTTAAAACCAAATTCAAATGTAGAGGACCCAGAATAAACATTTTCCTTTTTATTAATTCACTGATGGGCTAAATATCCAAAAGCCCACCAGAGAATGAACGGTCGTTGCGTGTTGTCTATAGGATTAGTCTTGGTGTTCTGTTAATTTATGCTCAACAAATTATAAAAAAGTTAAACCACTTAATAATATGTATATGCCAAGCCCAATAAGGAGGGAAATATTATGTGTCCTGTCTTCATTCTTGTTGCAAACGGCAATAATCGTTGTGAGTTAATTATTGACAATATAATATAAGGAATAAAACTAGTGGACCGGCTTTGGCAAGAAGGCCCACCAGAATTGTATTCCTCTCACTGGTTGAGTCAGTGTAATTAAATGCAAATCAGCAAATTATAAAACGGTTATACCAATCAAGGGGAAAAAGGAAAGGTAAAAAAACCTCAAATAGAAGTGCATTTTCCAAAAAAATTGAAACACATAAGCAACATTAGTCCAACATTCAATTATGTCTGAAGAAAGAATCGGAGATAAGTTTCTTCGGAAACTCTATGAAAAGACTGTAGATAATGGGATTAAAAGTATCGACAGAAACGAGATTGGAAAAGAAATTGGAATAATAGATGTGCATATAAATAACCTAGTAGACGAATTGACTTCTGATGGTTATATAAAGAAAGTAGGTCGAACCAAAATTTACTTAACCGATGATGGAAGAAAGAGAGCAGAAATCTGATGAAATTAAAGAGCAGATAAGACAGGCGCTTAACGAATTTCTCGACGAATTATGGGTTGTCTAGTTGTAAGGCGTGTAAGACAGTTGTGTTAGGATATTGCTGAGTTTCAAGTCTTACTCTGGTCTTGTTTCTCCTCTCTCTATTGTTACCTTTAATAGTAGCAAACGTCTTTGAATAAATCCTAGTAAGGCCGTGCATTGCGTCCTCCACTGTGATGGAGAACTTTTCACCGGCGAATTCTGTCAAAGAGTCTCTGCCAAAATGCCACATGGTGATTATCCAGGTTTTGTAGTCGGGAATTGTTACTCTGTTACCGTTTGATGGCAACGACAACAAAGAACGCAGTCTTTCTTCTGTTGTTGCAAGCAATGTAAAGAAGGCAATGATGCCATTAGAGTCAAGGGCAATGGGACGCAGTGAACAAGAGACAATAACACTAACAACATCAGTCTTGTGAATCGTGACTTTAACCAATGCTCCTTCCCTGCTCCAAGACGGGATTAGAATATCTTTGTTGCTGTTATTGTAAAAGTTAGAGACAGAGGCAGACGTCCATATGCCTGGAGCGGTGAAGCGTAGGCGAATGTTGTGAATGCTTTGCGTGTCGAGTGGCAGACTTTGGAGCATCCTGTGAAACTTGTTAGAATTAGAGGCAGGCGCCCCCCGTATGGTCAGGTGTCATCGCTTTTGTGAATGGGTGGCCCTTTAAGGTATAGAATGCGCACCCTGAATAAAATGAGGATTCTACAATTCCGGCCTTCCTGAATTTGGATATCTTGTTTCGAAAGGTTCCGTGCGTGATTCTGTGCTCCTTTTCAGTTTCACCGGCTTTAAAACTCAAAAAATCTTTAAAACTAAACGGCCTGTCCAGAGATAACACTATGTAAGCCATGTGTTCTTCCATAGCGTCATCAAGGATACTCATGAGGTGTCACTACAATAGGGAGGTGTCACTGTCATCGGAGGTGTCATCGTGTCGAAGTAAATTTTTCCTCCAGCGCCAGGGGTCTGGGCTTGTGGTAAAGCCCGGCTCAAAATTCTGCTTAATCAATAATTTTCAGCTTCCATTCTTCTAGAACTTTAGGATAATTTTTACTAAGAAACGATAACAGATTCTTATACTCGATTATATTTGATAAAACTTTGTCAAGCTCAGTCGTTTCAGTTCTCGACCTCCTTGACCTGAACATCGTAAGCCTTCTCAATGAGACGCAAAACATAACGAGACCTGGAAACATCGCCCCTGGACTCGTCGATTTTATCAAGCATTTCTTTAGGAAATGTGAGGCTTACAATCGGCTTCATAGGGGCTCATAGTTATATTAAAACTATTTAAGGTGTCTATTCTGTAGACAAGTGTAGCCAATGGACGAAATTGCAAACAGAATATATGATTTTATTCTGAAAAATGAAAATTGCAATCAAAATGCTATAAGAGAAAGCAAAATATGTGCATCCAAGACGGCCATAAAGAAGGTTAACGGTCTTGTAGAAAATGGATATGTGGAAGATTTGCAAACTGGGAAAAATGGCTTTCACAAATATCGGGTTAATGACAAAATAAAGTTTACCCGTCTCAGTAAAGAACTAGAAACTATCGAGACTCGGGCTAAAATAATGGAAAAGCCCTTATTGAAAATAGCAGAACTGCAAGATAGGTTGGGTCCGGCTTTTATAGCTGGCTATTACGGACAATTTGTAGTTCCGTATCGTGAGTTAACATTTACAATGCTTTTCAGACTTCTGAAGATTAGTAGCGTTGGAATACGTAAAGAAGACTCATTCAGACTGCAAGCGAGAATCGTTTCATTGATTGCCAAAGCTACCAAACAACCGTTTTATGAATATGAGTATAAGAAGATAATCTCCCAAAATAAGACGAGATTTAATGAATTTATACGCAACCAATCTGTGACTGGAGCTAGTAAGTTGGTTTTTGGAATCGAGGAGTTAAAGGAAGTGAAAAATTTTGCCAAAGAGGTCGACAGATTTGAATCAAAATTTGGTTAGACTAGACTAGGTTAATCCTATTTGTTTTTTCATGTCTTCTAAATTGGATGAATATAAGGAAGTTTCTACAATCTTGCTAAATTTCATATTACATTATATAGACATGCTTTAGTAAAATGTTTGGTTATTAAGCTT
>JAJPIN010000034.1 GCA_021324715.1 Nitrososphaeria archaeon | reverse complement strand
TGTCGCTAAAATGAAAGAGGCGTATGGACTTGAAATTCCAATTCATTTTCCGTTATCTAAGCACCTTTTATTATATAGGCCCATATTGCAAGACTGGTATCGGTGCGGGCCCGTCGGGATACGACTGAATATTCAATCGGAACCTTATAAGAAATCTTTAATTAGAAATAGCTCATAAGAGATGAAAGCCTTAAACAAATCAAACCATATAACGACCATTATTCTTTGTAAATTTAAATCTCATAGCTCAAGTATTGACAAACTTCTGGGAAGCGGTTAACATGAATAATGCTATTTTTTCTTAATTATACTTTTTTTATGTTTGTCTTAGTGTGGCACGATTTCACAGTCGCAATTTTCCTGGGGACCGTCACAACTTTTACAATTTTTTGTTTCCGAGTCTACAGGACCCCAACAGTGGGAACACCCCGTATTTAGATCATCGTTTGCCACTAACTGCGTAATCCAGTGATTCTATATAACCTTTTACTCAATAGATATTAGAACGCAACAATCAGGACAATTCAATAGTTCACCTAGCCATGTGGCGATAAATCATGTAGTGACGAATAAACTATTGTAACTAATATTAGGACAGAGTTTGAGGGAAAGACTTCAAAATTATTGTCCCAAGGAGATTTGAACCCTGCATGTACTAGGGTTCTACTACATGGTATTTAGCTTTTCTGATAATGTTCAAAGAGCCCAATTATTCTGGTATTTCTTGATCACAATCCATAATCAGTAGGACTTAACAAAAAATGATCCCCTTTCATTTTTCTAGCTTTTGTGGCTAAACTCGACAAAAACTTAAGTAATTCTAAATTCCATTCAAAAATCGTAGAATCATGTTTAGGTTGCGTAAGGAGGCCTAGCATTTAATGTCTGCTAACAAGAAGATAGTTAGCATAGTAGATGATGATGTCTATGTTGCCCAACTCTTTCATGAGGCTTTGTCCGAAAATATTGATGGAATTTCAGTTTTCTCTTTTACCGATCCCATCATGGCGTTTGAGCACTTTCTTAAGAACAAAGAGAACTATGCCTTGGTTATTTCTGATCTAAGAATGCCAGGTCTAAATGGATTAGAATTACTCAAAAAAGTAAAGGACTCGAATCCTAAAGTAAGAACGATATTGATGAGTGCTTATAATTTTGAGGAAGAAGAATTGTACCAAAGTTATATGATAGAGGCAGTGATAAACTCGACTATTGAAAAACCTGTCACGATGAATAGACTATTCCAAACAGTAAGAGATGAATTGAACGCATATCAATCAGCATCTCACCATAAATGACTAATTTGTACAAAGCGCGGACAATGGTAGACTAGCTGAAGCAATTCAAATTAAACTGGCTGTAATCGCTATTAAGGAAATAGTTAGAAAGAAAAATGCCTTTGCAATGATAAACTGCAAATATTATATTCAAAATGGAGATATGTATCAGTAAAATTGAATAAAATCATGTTTGAGTTATCTAAAAATTTAATTATTCTTATCTCTGAGAATTGATTATTTCGGTATCATTCGTAATCAAAAAAGATGGTATTTTAGTAACAGCCTTATGAGGGGCCACAAATTCTATAGAGTCTATTACTTTCCTAACTTCTGGTAATTGGCTTGCATATGATTGATTGGTTCCTGGGACATATGATATGTCATAAAACGTACCATTAACTTTGGTCATGACTTCAAGTGAAGTTAATCTTTCATCTGGAAAGTCCTCATTTAGTCTCGAATATTCAAATTGCCACGCAGGATACTTTTTTCCTACAGTGGTCTGGTTATCATTGATAAAGGTAAATCCGCGAAGAAAGTCACTCGATTGGATGGATTTATACTTTTGTCGCACAAATTCCATTAAACTATGGCAATTGCATGCTTTTTCAAGTTGTAGAAAATCTGAACTTTCAGAAAATGCATTTATCATTAAAACAGGAATTGAATGTGAGTAATTCTTCGACATGCTTAGAAAAGCTGTGCAACCCCTAGATTCTAAGCATCTTTGTTCACCAAGAAGCTCGCTTGGGTGATCCCAGTAAGATGGATATGATAATCTAATTCCCATATTTTGATTCTCATACTTCAACATGTCTTCAGAAAACGCGGTCTGAATGGAAAGGATGAATAAAATTACAAAAGGGACACCATATAATAGAATCTTCACTATTTTTTTCTTATGTCCTATATTTAAAAAATATTACTAATTTAATTCAATTACTGTTTATTCGAATTACACTTCTAGTATGCATGCAAAGTATTTTGATTCTATTTTTAGAAAGGCTCTGCACATTATTGTTATTATACCCCTCCGATTGAATATTCAATCGGAACCTTTTTGAATTTCTGGAACTGAAATATTTTGATATAGATAGGGAAGCATTATTTTATGAGCCCGTCGGGATGCGCATTGTTAACGATTCGAATCCAAAATTGAGGGATATGGCTGAATATTCTTTCGGAACAGTTTTAATTCCTTGACGTTGGTTTTACCCTATCGGAAGCTAAAAATGATTTTCAGAAGAAAAGAAAGATGTTGTAAAGAACCTGTATTTATCTGGAATTGGTGAAGAATTCATTGCGATGCAATTAGATTGAGATTCCTATCGTAATCAGTGTCCTGAAAGAACTTGGCATTTATAGATCAGAGAAGAAAAAGTAATTGGAATTAATGGAGATTAAGAAGCGGAAAATGATACACTAAAGTCCATTTTTGCAAGAATTATGTTTCTTCATTAGATGCCTACAAGATTCGATATTACCTATCGGGATAGGCTTAATAATTGCGCAAGGTATTTTTCGATGAATGAACCAAGAAGAAATCCTAAAAAAAACCAACGATTTGGGACTGACTACTACCCCTGAAATTATAAACCAAATATCCGATATGGTTTCAAAGATAGCTGTTAATACTATGCTTTCCGCAGGCGAAGTTGAAGCATTGACAAATATCATGATATTGAAAGCATGCGATACTGCATTGCTTGATAGAAGGACAATGATTACGGTTAATGATGTTCTATCATCACTCAATTTTGTATGCGTTCCCTTTTTTTTTCCATGCGCTAAAAGTAACATACTGGAGAATCCACGTATTACAGCTTCCGTTATTACACCTTCTGATATAAATTTGCTTGAAAATTTAGGCATTTCAAAGAATGACGAATTAGATGCTACACCAACCTCTGAAATAGCTAATAAAGCTGTAAGTTACCTTAAAGGTAAGGTTCCTTCAATGGATATTTCATCTCATGACTTTGATTTGTTTAATAAGAGAATAGAAATTTGGAAGCTGCAGGCAAATATCCTGTCTACCTTAAATAAATAAATCGTCTAGGCACGGAAGTGATCTATCTATTGACTATTCAATCTAAAGAGACCTTCGAGATTCCGTCAAGTATTTTCACATGATCGGCCTGAGGTTCAGTCGTAATGTAGAGCACGTGATCTCCTCCTAAAGGTAAAGTAATTCTTTTTATCTTTTCATATTCTGCCAGAACATATTTCCCTTTTCCTATTTTGGCAGCCAGTTCATTTCGCGTCTTCCAGGCATTTATTGCCATTTCTAAGGATTTTTTACTCTCTTCAGGAGACAGCAAATTAGACACTCCCGGTCTGTGATCGGAGAACATTATCTTTCCGTTAGAGTCGCAGATTGTAACCATCCTAATATTAGGATCTAGCTTCATTATGGTTGAATGTATATATTGATAATTCATACTCATTAATCTAACTGGTCCATTCTATATAAATACAGTTTTTCTTTCAAGCATGGATAATAATTAGTCTTCAATCATTTAACTAGGTACTTTAAAAAGCTTGGATTTCATGAGTCCGTCGGGATGCGCATCGTTAACAATTCGAACCCAAATTCATACTTTCAATTTAAAATATCATTAAGTATTTGGTTGTAAAAAAATAACATCTAAGAAATCCAATAACTGGAAATATTTATGGTTCAGTAATTTAAATACTCATACAAACCAATGCAGTATTCTATACATATTGC
>JAJPIN010000100.1 GCA_021324715.1 Nitrososphaeria archaeon | reverse complement strand
CGCACCGATACCAGTCTTGCAATATGGGCCTATATAATAAAAGGTGCTTAGATAACGGAAAATGAATTGGAATTTCAAGTCCATACGCCTCTTTCATTTTAGCGACAAGATCACCAATAACAAGAGAAGAATATCTTCAGCGTCTTGTATACTTTCTGTCATATCTTGGTATCAATGATGGAAACATTGAAAACCGACGTAATATTCCTGGTCAAAAATCCAAGACGGAGAAAACATGGTTGACTAGTAATATAGTAAGGTATTTGTATATTCATCGACAAAGGGTAGAGAAACGAGATTCATCATAACCATGATCACAAATACTAGAGAGGTCCTGAATGCTTTCTTTGATTCACACATACCTTCTGTATTGTTACCCTTCTATCAATATAATAATTTTTTTATCCTTTATACCTGATAATTACTATATTAATTATGATCAATTTTATGTAGTAACACAATTGTGCAACAAATAGTTTGAATTATTAAATTGCATTATTCATAGATTCAAGGGCATTTTAAGTCAAGTACTAGCAACAGCGTGCTTCAGAATGTCAAAGTACTTGGTGGTTGCCATATCTCCATTTAGGGTTACTGTTATAAGATTGAAATCAGGTGAAGAATCAGGTATATGACTCCAATTCCAAAAAGCCCACCCCCATACGCCAATTTCTTTCAATTTTTTTGTCATTATATTAGCATCAGTCTGGTTCAAATCACTGATCTCTTGATTAATCTCTTTAACCGTCTTTCCTTCAATGCTGCTAATATGTTCCTCGCGAGAAACGTCATTCCATTCTCCAACGTACAATGGGACTCCAGTAATATTAGCTACACCTGAAAGTAAGTTTATTTTTTGCTCAGCATAACTTCTTGCACTGGGTATTCCATATAAGGAAATTTTGAATAGTATATTATTCTTGTTCTCTGGTAACAATTTTGCAATGTTTCCCAAAGTCATATTTATTTTCAAGTCGTGAAACACAACAGGGATGGTCATATCGAAGACTAATGTCTTGTTCGTTATCTTCCTGAGTTCATTAGCCACGAAAGTATTATACTTACCAATTTTCTCCCATTCATCTGCACTTTGGATCTGAGGCTCATTGAGTATCTCATAACCTAACGTACTTCTGTGATTTTCAACGGTTTCTATTATTTTTTTTAAGAATCCGATCTGAAGGGCCCATCCATCGATACCTCTATTGTCTGTTAAATTGTGATTCCACCATTTAGACCACCATTTAACTGCAGAAGGATATCCTGGTGATCCACCTGAACCAAATGGGTAACTTGTTTTATCATTAAAAAGTGAAGGTGGGAATCCATCTCCTCTTACAGGATCAAGCCAACTTGACGTATGGAATTGATGATTGTCGTAAATGACATGTAATCCCCATTTATCTGCTAATGAGGCTACTGTTTGTAGCTCCTTAATAAAGGATAAAGGATTTTTTTCGTATGCTTGCCAGTACAAGACATACCTGATATGATTCATCCCTGCACTTGTGATTAACTTGAAACTATCATTGTAATAATTATCGGGAAAAGGAATAGAAGATAGGTTCTTTGGGATAGTGCTAGTAAACATTCCTTTCATATTTACACCTATGAATGGAACATTTTTCTGATGTCCTTGTTGTGCATTTACCTTATTCATTAAATCAAAGTCAATATTAGGAAAAAAAGATGAAATTATGAGGCAATTAACCATAGCAAATAGTACAGTTTTAGTGACTGTAAATTTGTGCAATGATAAATTTGAATAAATCAAGATTGGAAACATCTTAACGTTTTTGCGATTTAAAGATGTCTGAAATCGAATGCATATAATTCATGTAAGATTTAACAGAAGGCGCTTAGAACCAAATAGATACATAGATCTTACCAGCATCTGTTTTGAATTAAAGTGATTACTGGAAGCAGATACAGAAATGCACTGGTATTTACGATGACTTCTATTGGAATCTTATCAATTTGTTTCTCGATTGCATACGTCGACATCAATTCAGACTTGGGTGCTACCTTCGAAATAAACAATGACAAATTTGGAGTGTCGGAACTATATCCTACGGCTAACAACGGAGAAACATGGTTCTTTAATTCTAGTCATCCAATGGATGGCCAGTTCGATCCGAACAAAGCTAACATATCAAGGAACTCTGACGGCAGTTGGCATGTTGAACCAGGAATAACAAGGATGCTAGCTTTCACAAAAAGCTCTGGGTATCTTTCTGATGCGATAAGATCAAATCTTACCACCTATAACTATTCACAACTTTCCCAAATAGGATACTGGTACAAACCCAGCGATTGGAAAAATGTTGAAATCACCGGCTACTTTAAGCCCTTAACTACTGAAGGATATAATGATATTTCTTTGGTCAGCAGGAGTGTAAGGCATAGTACTAACGTCAATGATGGTTGCGGAGGCTCTTCTTACCATAATAACGTCGGCATAGGTAACGGGACATTCAGATTTAAGAAGGAAATGTGGCACGTAGACTACATGATTACTCCTTATTATAACACCAGCATCGGATCGATTATGAATAAGTGGACAGGCTTTAAAGGGATCATATATAATCTCGCCAATAACTCTCTAAAATTGGAATCTTATGTCGATAAGGATGCTAATAATAAATGGATTAAAGTGGCAGAATTAGTCGATAACGGAAACTGGGGTAATGACATGATGCACTGTGGTGCCAGGACAGAAGGGGTTGTGATAAGCTGGGGCTCGCCTATGATTATATTCAAGTCGGATTTCGTAACGTACGATTTCAAGAATCTATCTATTAGAGAAATAATTCCTCCAAAATAAACTGTCAAAATATTTGACATATATTCAGTATTTATGGTTAGAATACGTTAGCTCTTAATCTACGCTAAAAAATAACTACCTAACTAATAATATCAATAACTCCCAAATGGCTTCATTCCAGAATTTTAGATTGCTAGCAACGCCAATAACTCCAGACAGTGTTGATTATATTATGAAACAATTACGTGAATGCATAATCCAACTGTTAGAAAATGACGAAGTTAATAACCATGATGAAAAGAAAATCCTTCAATACATAGTAAAAGCAAAGAGATGGAATCCATATTGCCTTAGACACAGTGCAATAACAGCAGATAGTGATTATCTTCCTGATTATGCTCTTAAAAAAGTTAGATGGTCTATGAATTTTAAACAATGCTTGCAATAAGATATCTTTTCATCATTATCACGAAATTCATTTTCTGAAAAGTCCACAGTTGCCACACGTTCACGGCTATGCATTTGACCCATCTAGTTAAGTAATACTTAATCGCAAACCTTAAAAAGTTTAGTGTTATTACACTTATTGATGTCGAAACCTGATATTCAATTCAATGAAAAGACATGGGAAGCATTTGAAAAACAGAAGTTAGAACTATCCAATGCTATGCTTACACAAAAGGGAATCCTTGGGAAATTTAGATCTAATTTCAAGCAAGAAAAGGGACCATTACATATCATTATCAACACCATGAACAGAAGACAAGTTATGACGTATGATGACAAAGGCAGCGCAATAAAGAAAGATTTTTTGACTTGGAATGCAAACTATCATGGAAAAGACTGGGTCGATAACGATCTCTGGATAAGAGAACACATACATGGAATCCATTATGAACCCAAATTTAAGACTACTTTCACACAGGATCTTGAAACAGGTGAGATGATTCCTAAAAAAGAGTATAATGGAGCAGTTGAAGTTTATGACATTGAACTAACTGATAAAAATAGAAAGCAAGTAATTGAAGATATAATTAACAATTGTAATGGCTCAATTATAGATAACATCAAATTTTACGGACATTTTACAAATTCACCTCAAGGTCCATCCTTTAGGTGCAATCTCTACACTTACGATCAATTCATTAATTCGTCTACGGAGGAATTAGAGAGACTAGGACGCAAACAAGGAGGACCGCAAGGTAACGCTCCATATCAGAGTAAAGATGGCAAACCGTATCTAGTATAATACAATTGATCATTTTTCTATACTAGACTAATCGCGATTTAAATCATCCTCAGATATCAAAAAGTCCCGTCTATCGAACCAATCTTTAGTTATTACAAATATTCTTACGTCACTATTCTTTACTTCCGTGAATTGGAAAATGCATTGCTTGATAAAGAAGAAATAATTACTATTAATGACGTGGCTCTAAACCTCCAAGAAGAGATTAGAAGTTTCATAAGATCACTACCGAGTGTTGAGCTTAGGCATGATCCCATGAGTGATGAGGCTTATTTCTATGGTTTGAGGAATTTTGCTCATTTTCACGGACCGCGACATATAGATATTAGGGTTTCAAAAACTCAGCAGGAAGAAGCGTTAAGGACACATATAGCTCTTTACCACCAGTACGCTCCACAAGCGGGATGGGTTTCATGTGTTATAGAGACAGTAGAGCAGGCAGAGAATACAAAGAAGCTAATTAGACAAGCATATGATACTTGCGTATCTCTGAAAAACTCGATTTAAATCTGCAAGATAGCTTGATAATACAAAATTTCATAATTTATTGAACTTTATTCTGCCTGATATGAAAAATTTGTAAACTTAATAGCATAGTGTTATTTTTTAGCTACTTCAAAATCCTTTAAATCCGTTCATAACCATAGAATGGTCTTCTTTTTTACAACATTTGCAATGAAGTATGAAGCAATCTCTTCCCATCTTTTGATTCCATTCTTTACACGT
Organism: Nitrososphaeria archaeon; assembly: GCA_021324715.1. GTDB lineage: Archaea > Thermoproteota > Nitrososphaeria > Nitrososphaerales > Nitrososphaeraceae > TA-21. The sequence goes on along the minus strand of JAJPIN010000100.1, from coordinate 919 downwards.
GCAAATGCTATCAGAAAAATCTACACCCTTATGTTGATTATCGACAGTCATCCAGGATTATTATTTACCGGAGTTCAATATATTACCTCTTAACTATATAATGTCAAGATTTCTTAAGTTATTTAAGGTAACACTGATTCAACGTCACCGATTATATATCATAAAAACAACTTATGATATGGAAAAAATCAATCAAGACACTATCTCGCATTTTTATAGGATACTAGAAAATTCGCTTCTTGAAAGTGATATATCAAAAATGAATGAAAGAGATATTGATGCTTGGTCGCAATCGTTCAAAAAAGTCGTGGCAGAAAGTAAGGAAAAGAGCGGTAAGGGAGTATTTGTTCCTTTTTTAATGTGGAAGTTGGGCGAGATAAGCCCTGTTGAGGCAAGCAAATACCTAGATAAGAGAAAAGACGATGAATGCCGTGTTAGTTACGACCACAATAATGTTGAATATGTAATCTGGGTGATGACATTAATGTTTATGTCATGGTCTATTACCAATCTTAAACGAAAGAGACAAAATGGACATTGTCAGAACATAAATCATCCACATGGAAATACGAATCCCAGATACTGTCAAGAAGGAACAAAGTTTCATCAAGAGCTTTATAACGAATGTGTTAAAACATTTGAAGATTTACTGACTCTGTCAAATTCTCTAAAAGAAGAAAAACTTTAAAGCTTAGCAGTCCATAACTGTATTAGAATCCATTTTTAGAACCGATAGCGTCGTGGGTACCGACGCGTTAAGATTGGTTTTACTTTTTTGCATTAGCACAAGTTATTAGGATCATATGTAATATGAATGGGGATAGGATTAGTAATGGTTTCTAATTCCAGTGCTGAAAATGTTAAACCACCTTCGCTTAGTTCTGCTGAGATCGACAAAATCCTTTCAATGACCATCATT
>JAJPIN010000250.1 GCA_021324715.1 Nitrososphaeria archaeon | reverse complement strand
TCTTTTGACGCACCTTCTCCAAACTCAATATTTTCACCAATTAGATCTATACCTCCAGTAATATAATAAGGTCCGTTTTTTAGTACCGTAAGAATCGGATCTCTTTGCTCCTTTGGATCTCTATATTCAATACCATCAATAGAGTAGCTTAGAGCACCGGACGGACATTTCCTTACAGTGTTAATTATATCTTGTATTTTAGATCCATCGGAATCAATCCAAGGCTTTGATCCTAATTTAAATACGGACGGAAGATTATTGACACATTCTTTTGCATGTGAGCAAATCTTCCTATTGTCATGAATTGTAATTTCCTTACCAACGTAGTCACGCCTTTTGTTTTTGATCGTTAGTTTGTTGGTATCATTTTCATTTAAATTCACATTCTGACTAGAAAAACCAATTATGCTATGTGTACCGTCACAAAATGGCTTTCTATTTGATTTTCCGCAACGACATAATGCAATACCTACTGTTGTCGATAGAGGTTCTCCCTTAAAATTTTTGAGATTTTCAACAACTTTAGGTTCCATGTCGTTTATCAAATAATATGGACCATTTGGTAATGGCAGAATCTTCGGCTTATTATCTACATCATTATTTGTTCTCATGGTATCCTATCTATTATTTATTATGAAAAGTTATTCCCTATCTGATAAAAAATTCATCTACATAACACCATTTCCATTTTTCACCAGGTTCAAAAGACCTTATGACTGGATGACCTGTAGATTTGAAATGTTTTGTTCCATGTTTATTTACAGAAGAATCACAGCAGCCTACATGACCGCAAGTTAAGCAAAGCCGTAAATGGACCCAGTCAGATCCAATTTTCTCACATTCCTCACAACCTTTTGTATTGCCATTGATGCCTTGATCAACTTTGTTTATATGTTCACATGAATCAACAACTTGATTTTTCAATTCACTTCATACTATTATCTCCAAAACAATATTTAATACTTTTTAAAAATTCAAAAAACATATAGTTAAAACAACAAACCAGATAAAATAGAAAAATAAGATTTTGCTAATTGGTGAGATCTTCGAACCTATCAGTTTTTCAGTCAGTCAATAATAAACTATTTTCTGCAGGCCTCAGTCTCTACATGGATTCTCAGATTCGAAAATGTCTGGATATTGGACTAACTTTAAAAGCAAATCTAACTTTTTAAGAAATGAGCATACCTGTTAAGATACCCTGTATATTCTATAGTGGCACGTATGAAAAAGTTGAACCTCCAAAAGGCATGGAGGATCATCATAAGTTTGTTCTTTATTTAAAGAATATTACTTAGTCTAGCACTATTCTAAATGACACTATGTTATTATGTTTCCCATGTTTATTACTTTTTTTAGTTTCACAGTCAGAATACCTGCAGGAGGGGGCAATAATGCGAATGGAAAGCCCAAAGATTCGTGATGCCCATATTTCTTCATCATTGTTATAGAATTTATATTCTTAGGAACCGTACTTCATAGCGCTTACCCCATTATCCTTCCTTTATTTTCAATAATTAAGATTTATAGAAATCCTCATTCAAGAATGTTTTATTCCTCGATTCCATGAGAATCAGCAGCTCTTGTTAAGTCCTTAACAGAAAATAGGAAAGATAAAATCTCAGTCTAGCTTAATGAAATGTACTAATGCTCAAATTTAAAACCCGCTTTATCGTTGTGTTTTATATCTCAATTGTAAGTCTGATAATTATGGCTTTATCTACTCCAATTCTCCACTCTACACATGCCCAACTTCAAGCAAATGTTACTACAAATTGTGAAAATGAAAACTGCACTACTACAATATGCGTTAATAATGAACCTTGCAAGACTACGAATTCAAATTCCACAAACATTACATCATTTGGCGGATTAATAAACAATGAAACGGTTCCAAAGCCAACTGTTCCTGGAGAAATAGTATGACAGACAAAATAAGAATCCAATATTTTATGAATTTATTATGATGCACTGAGGTTTTGAATTATTTTGGTTTTACTGAAAATAGAAACTTAACTAATATTTTTGTGTAGTTGAGCTACCCAGACCATTTTCCTACGTTAGGCATTTTTACAGATTAAGATTGAAGTTATAATTAGAATGCTTCAGCGAAATTCATTTTATGGCATCAATAGTTGTTGTAACGGATTCGACATATATAAGATCAGCCAAAACCAACCTAAGAATAAGTTTGGAAGGGAATAGTTAATAATATGCACGGTGCGGCTAATCCATGGGTTTTATCGAAGTCACAGATGTTAAGAATCTTCCCCCTGGCTCACGTAAAGTCTTATCAATAAATGGTAAGGACGTATTAGTCTTCAATATTGATGGAGAAATAAGCGCTATCGGAAACGTATGCCTGCACAAAGGAGGGCCTCTAATTGAAGGCCGAGTCGAGCCAAAGTATGATGGTTGCTATGTTACATGTCCTTGGCATGGGTGGGAGTATAATGTGAAGACTGGGGCCGCTCCTCCTGGATTTCATGACCAACAAGCCCTCTATGACACTTTGATTAAAGAGGATAAGATTTACGTATCGACATCACCAAAAGTGTTACCCAAAAAGGCAGAACATAGGGATAAACCTTTACAAGATCTAGTGGAGCTCCGTTATGAAACCACTAGATCGTCTTTAAACATACTTGGAATATCTTGCACAAACATGAATGAAAACCTGCCGAGAAAATCTACATCCTACGAGGCCCTCCAACAATCTTTAGAATATGGAAGAGAGAAGTATAATGCAAGCACGGTATTGTTAAAACTAAGTGACTTAGAGTTTAGACATTGCGAAGGATACTATAGTAGAAATGAACAGGCTTGCACCTGGCCATGTTCAATTTCGGAAATGGACAGTCACGATGGTATGAATGAAGTCTATAGAAAGATGATACTATGGGCCGATATTCTTGTTCTATCAACACCGATCAGATGGGGAAACGCCTCGTCGCTATACTATAAAATGGCTGAACGTCTAAATTGCGTTCAAAACCAAATTACTTTACAAGATAGGGTGTTAGTAAAGAACAAAGTAGCTAGCTTCATCATAACAGGAGGGCAAGACAATATTCAACAAGTTGCAGGTCAGATGATGGTATTCTTTACTGAGCTTGGATTTTCATTAACCCCATTTTCATTCGTGGGATGGAGTAGAGGTTGGACTGCGGAGGACATGCAACAGAATGTGAGGGCGTTCTCAAAATCTACGTATATTAAAAGGTCCATTAGAGAGTTGATAGATAATGATATCAAACTTCTGCATCAACTTAAGGGGGATCCGTGTGTAAATATTGCATCACCGCTACCTAAGATTTCAGAAGCACCTTCGAAAATTAAAATTGATGTGGACGGTACTCCCAAAGATTTACATGGTAACACTTAGCAGCTGGCAAGAAAAACATAGTACATTGGTGAGTGGTTGCACCTCCTAGAGAAAATTAAGGATCTCCAGAAAATCTGTAAAATTGTTTCAAAATTAAAATCTCAACTAATAGAGGAGTTACCTCATTATGCACGCGATAGCCTCTTTTTAAAGAATGATGAGATTACAACTGGATTATTAAACAATGTATCAGAAATTAAAATTAACTTAGTAACAGGAGAGCTTCTTTACTATCATGATGAGCAAGGATACCTTGTCGATTTAGCTCGTGATCACATATTTGAAAGGTTAGAAGATATTGTTACCAATTATCAACTCAAAATGCCACGTACTTCTCATTTGACATCCCTCAATATTGATGACTTAACCGAATACCTTGCGTTTGCAACAAAAGCTAACAAAAGTCTAGAACTATTTCGGATGAAATTAAGCGGACAATTCACTCAAGTACATCTGTGGCCAGATGGATTTGATTTCTCCATAGAATGGTTTACCAAGAAAAATGACGATCAGATTGGCGTGGGAATCTCTCCAGGAGATAATAAATATGAATTACCATATCTTTATGTGAATCCTTATCCGTTTAATGAAAAGATGA
>JAJPIN010000206.1 GCA_021324715.1 Nitrososphaeria archaeon | reverse complement strand
TTTCTTGAGAAGGTGTAGGGCTGGGAGAAGGCATCAATAACCCTTGGGCATTAAAGGATTTAAACTAACCATGCTAAAGCCGCTAATTTCTAGCTATATTATAACCGGCATGACATTCTGCTTGATTTGTTTGAAACTGGACAGACCTAGATTTAGACCTTTTAGTTAATCCTGTAATTAATCTGATTGAATGGCCGAAGCATTAATATCGTATGAAATTGTCGTCGCGACTTTTTTATCGTTGACCGGTTTGCTGTTCGACGTTCGACGTTCGACGCAAATACAACAAGTCAAGATTAACAAAGAATTTCGCATCAGTAAAACCAAATATCGATTGGATGAAAACCAGAAAACCAGAAAACCAGAAAACCAGAAATTAATCCGATTTTTGAATATCCTTTATGAAGATACCTTACCATTCTAATTGATGATATCAGGTCAGATAATTCCTTAGGTGATCAATAGAATTGACTTGAACTAAAATTTTTTGTTATCCAACAATTAGGTTCCTGCTGACGAAGGATTTTGTTTTCCAACGACTATCCACCCTTTCCTAACAAAAAAGATAATCAAGCCGATAACAATACATGCCATAGATACTAATACAAATAAAAAGCCAGTCGGCACTTGTGTAAGATTCTTTAAATCTAACCCATTCATACCATATATCCCGGCAATCAATGTAATTGGAAGCAGTATGGCAGTAAATATGGTAAGGATTCTCATTGTTTCATTGATCTGAAGCGATACCTTTGCCACGTACAACTCTCGTATAGAATTAATAGTACTTTCATATGACTCAACAAAATCAATCAATTGTGAAATATCATCATAGACCATATCTACATATTTCACATCATCTTTCTCCTTTTCAACATGCATAAGAAAGTTTATAATTTTTCGCACATGCCAAAATTGTCTACGTAGCATAATTGCCTGTCTGGATAGTATATCTATGCTCTCAAAAATGGATGGTAGAGGTCGTGCAAATGATCTTCTCTGATATTCATTTACTGATAATTCTAGGGCCGTGAGAAGCTGTTCATATTTAGTAACAATTTCCGCCAACATATTGTAATAAAGTGAATCTATGTGGGTCGCCTTTATGGTCTCATTTTTTATGTTAAATATCCTGTCGACTATTTGTTTAAGATTAATCTCGGACGAATGAAGTGTTATTAACCAGTTTTTTCCAAGAAAGAAATAGACGGCTTCTACTACAAGAGTTTCAGGATCTTTATTTTTCATATCGACCATGACGGTAAAAGTGTGGTTATCTAGCTGACGGATTTCTGGCCTTTTAGATTTATTCATGCATGTTTTAACGGCCTCTTGATTTAAATTGAATTTATCGGCTAATTTGTCAAGTTCATTATCATCCGGTTCTACTACATCAATCCAAACATTGTATCCTCTTTCAATGTCTTCTAATGAGCCTCCGGATTTAACTTGGCCTTTGTTATAACAGAGAATTGTACTCAAGTTGAATCAGAATGTATTATCTGCAACAAAATATAAAATAGTCAAAATTAAAATTCTTGAAAAAAGCTATCCCTCGCTTATAAATCTAGAATGCTTATCTATTTTCAAAGACTAACAATGCATTGAGAAACCTAAGCAAATCATACGACGATAACAGTAGAGTAAATACCCTGCGTTTTATATCACGAGAAAAAGGAAAAGAGAGTAGAATGTAGAAATGTTTGGCTATAACTACTGTCCAAATGGACTTACGAGCTTCGCACCTGCAACCACTGATGCAGCATTAGGGTCGGGATCTTCGAAAGGTTCCTGGGTCACAAGGAACTGTGTATAGGTATATGGGTTTACCATTGTTCCTTTATAGTCAAGAGTTCCATTTTTTGAGAACTCGCCTAAGCTCAATTTATAGCCGGATCCACCCACGTCAGCTAGCCAGCCCTCAAATACTTTCCCGTTCGCTGGAGGGGTAGTCATATTTGCGACTATATTTACCGAGTGTTCTTTCGGAACGATTGTTACGGTTCCTTTCTTTTCGCCACCAAACGGCTCATTGCCTCCTGGAGTTTTTATATCTAGTGTTTCCTGCGCGTACACAAACCTTCCCACAAAAATGGCTCCTCCTATTAAAAAAATACCAATCAACATGATTGTTAATGTATTCGTTGCCGATGACTTCATCAATACCTATAGCACTACAAACTTTATATTCATGTCAAATATTATTTGGAAGATAGTTCATCAATTTTACATTAAATTTTCAAGGTATTTAGGTGTAAGCTAATCTCTCCAAAGGAACATTATAAACCTGGTTCTAGCATTTCTCGCACTTGAATAGTTAAATAAAATGTTGAACTATAGATGTTATGGCCAATATAACAGACTGGGACGAAATCGTAAAAAAAGAAGCAAGAGGAATAAATGACTACGATCTAGGTGAAGTACATGAGGTGGAACCAGAGATAGTCGTTACCAAAAGAGGACATGTAGACAAGGACAAATTTTATCTCCCAAAAAGCTTAGTTGAACGCTTTGATGGAGACAAGGTTTGGTTTTCTATAACTAAGGAAGACGCTCAGAATTATAAGAAGGACTAATTTTTGTCCTAGTATGAGCAAACCTTTTCTTTTTTTCGACTAAGAATTTGAGTTTTTGATAGTAAAGCTTTAACCAACATTTATTCTCATTACTCAGTACGCTGCAGATATCTGACATTGATTACTGTTTTAGTGAACGTTTAATAAAGTGGAAATAAAAATAATTCGAACTGCTAACTCCAAAAGAAAGAAAAGAAATATGTAGACTAATTTCCCGGCAATAGTGGCGTACTTACACTATCTTTTTTTATGTTTTGTCTTGCCGGACATACTGGCATTACATACTGCGTATGGATTAACTTTTCCGGATTTGCGCCTAACTTTCGTTACACACCTGTCAAACTTTTTTGTATTTAGGCCCTTTTTGACTCCTCTCGGCATAATTACAATAATACAACATATCTAATTAAGATTTATAAGAAAATTTTTTAAATCCCCAAACAATCGAGACTTTTTAGTTTTTAAATTGAATCTTTTGCAAAGGTTAGTTTGTATCCTTTTGGTAGCAGTACATATTGGTAATTCTGATCTTGTGGTACTTTTTATATACAAAGATAGTAAACAGCTTCTAGAAACAATAAGTGAACTGAAAAAAATTAAAGGAGCGGAAAGGGTCATTTGGAGTGAAGAAGTTTATTTTATAAAAATGAATGAAAATAAGCTAAATATGTTGCAATATTGGAAAACTACATATTAATTGAGTGAATCTGTCCTGCGACTTTTAGACATTTTTTAAATTTTATTGCCACTATGCTAAATCGTAAATAATGCTTTGCTTCAGTTGATTACTTTTTTCTTCTATAAATGATGTTTGATATCATTAGGCAAACTTAATAAAAGTAAAAAATCGCGATAATTTCGACACGGATGCGCTAAAGTTTATCTACCATCAATAATCTTTTCTGGTGCTTATCAACGGTTTCTATCTGTTCATACTTGTTCAGCCTGTTCTCATAATCTTTCTGATGATAAAGGCAAAATTGTTTAATTGGATAATTGGCAACAATTTTTGGAAAGGCTCGTTCATATTTCATCAGTGAACCAATTCCGTTTTCAAAATTATAAAACACACCTGTATCGATCCATAGTGAAATCGTATCTTTGTTAATTTTCTTTGAATGTGACGATACTCTCTTTAGGAAGTCGACTATATTTGGAGGTTCATTATATGCTTGCGATACATAATCGGTATTTGATTTAATATCCTTTTCAAGAATGGTATTAGCATCCCGGATGATGAGCGATCCCTCGTGTTTCATGTAATCATAATTTTGAGTTGACTCGTAATTGTACATCAAATTGTTCTTCACAGATTCTATCGTTTCATAAAAAGGAAGGATTACGAATAATTCGCTTAATTCATGGCTAGTAATATCAATGTAATTTGTATATATTTCTCTTAATGCATCAATATTTGGATAAACTAGAATTGTATGAGTGGCGAGTGGTATTTGGAACATTTCCTTCATTACATGTCGGACACCCGCATTCATAATTACAGGAGCTCCACCTTTAGTCATACTTACCCTGTACCAACATACTTTAAGAAGGACAACAATCATTTAGTTCTAACTGCATGACGTATATCCGATTTCTAGAATCAGATTTTAGGAAAATCATATTTTTGAACTAGTTTTGACGGAGCAAAATCACGATGGATTTTTATATCGTTTGATCTCTTTAAAAAGTGACAAATGATATCATTTTCGGCTATTTCGATTCTAAATTTTTCCCATTGGAATGTTCATGAAAAATATGAGAAGATATAATGCAAGAGTGGTAAGGAGTGGTTGACGGGTACTCAATCGACGAAAACATAAACTCGGTTGGATCTATCGGGACAACCAAAGAGATACTAGTGATTGATGACGATCCAGATGTTTTAAATTTGTTCACTGAGTTTCTCAAAAGAGAAGGATTCAGGACAGCTTCATATCTTGATCCGCTCGCGGCCCTGAGAGAAATAAGAGGAAGCCCGCAGAGATACTCTCTTGTAATTACAGACATTAGGATGCCGGGAATTTCAGGTCTAGAGATAATTAAAAAGGTGTCCCAGATAAATCAAGAAATTAAAGTTATTCTAATAAGTGCGTTCGAATTAGATGGAGATAATTTGAAGGGGATTAAGTATGAAGATTTTATCAAAAAGCCGGTGCATTTGCGCTCTCTTGCTGAAACAATTGACAAAATATTGAAAAACTGATTGATTGACCTTCTCATGCCACCAAGAACCTAATTTGATTACAATGTCATACTTTAGAATAGTCATCAAATAATAGTTTAAAATATTTTGTAAATTTTATACTAACTATTCTGGATCAACGGTATTCATTTTTTCTAAAACTGATTGTCAGTACTGGCTATATTGTCATGGCTGCGTCTAATCCAAGGCAGAGAAATTCTTACATTCTTTGCTCGCAGCAAATGGTTCTTCAACAAATGCTTTTGCATTTCTCCAAAGCTTTTGAAATAAAATCGACAGAGAGAACATTGATAACTGTTAATCTGGGGTCTAGACGATTTGATGACTTCCATATTATATTTAGCAGTATATAGTACTTAACGATTAAATATCTAGAGACGCTAATAAGATATGAAGTCCTTATAATATTGAATGAAAAGAGTTAAGTTAATTCACGAAGATCTTAATGCTGGCGGAGGCGCCGAGCGTTTGGCTGCGGCATCATTGGAGACGTTAAATGAATTAGACCTATCTGTAGATTTAGTTACTTTTACCAAACCCAATTGGACTCACCTTGAGAAAATTTTTGGGCTCTCAAAACTGCACAATTTCGTAGACAATGTCATTAAAGGAGACATTAATTCTTTATTGGAGGAGATAAGCAATACTCATTATGACAGTAACAAATACGACATAATTATGAACGCTCATGGAGACATTCTTCCATCCAGTATGCTGGTTCGAAACAACGAAAAACTTATCACCTATTGCCATTATCCTCTCGTTCCAGGATTAATTCGCAGTCTCAAATATGATAACATTTTACAAAACTACCTTGACATGTCTGATCTTGAGTTGAAATCTATTGATAAACTTCGTTCAAAAGCATTGGCGGTATATAATCAGATGATGAATAATTCGACGGTAGTAACAAACTCTGTTTTTAGTTCAAATGCAGT